>CAITIF010000090.1 GCA_903892365.1 uncultured Pirellula sp.
ATCGAAGTCATCAATGAAACGAAAACTAATACCGTCGCGAATCTGATCATAGCTATCTCCTGAGATTTCGGATTTCTGAGGCGTCCAGACCTGGAGCCTACAAAATGACCCTCAGGCTGTCAAAATCAGTTGTTCTGCATGCGAGTAAATGATCGGTTGCATTAGCATTCCAATCTGCTAGCGATTCATCACGCGAGAACGACTCTTAGGGGCACAGCACTTTGGTGGGGGGACTTACTAAGTGCCTCTGTGAAAGGCTGCTTAGCTTAACCCGGCGATCGGTTCGCCGAGATAGATTTGGTGAGGCCTATTGGTTGCGTCTTTCCAAATCGCTGTTTGCGGAATCCCGAGCGCATGATAGATCGTGGCGGCAAAGTTTTCAGGCTTCACCGGCTGTTCTGCCGGGTATGCCCCTTGCGCATCCGATTTCCCAACAACGGTCCCACCGCGAATGCCACCCCCGGCAAAGAAGACCGACTGGACCGCTCCCCAATGGTCGCGTCCGGGAAGTTTGTAATGTTCCGGCAACAACGTAATTTGCGGCGTGCGACCAAACTCGCCCGCCATGACAATGAGCGTTTCGTCCAACTCTCCCGTCGAATGCAAATCATCGATCAATGCCGACAAGGCTTTGTCCGTCGGCGGAAGCAGTGCGTTCTTGAGATGCGGGAAAGCATTGCCATGGGTATCCCAAGTCTCATCGTTGCCAAGATTCACCTGAACTAAATTGACGCCTGCGGTCACCAGTCGTCGAGCCATCAACAAGGACCAACCGAACGAGTTACGCCCATAACGGTCCTGGGCCGAATCGTCCGCTCGGGTTACATCGAACGCGCGTTGAAGAGAGCTCTCCGTCAGAAGCGAAACAGCGCTCTGTCGAAACCGATCAAACGATTGGGTTTCAGAATAATGTGCCAATTTTGACTGCTGTTTGTTAAGTGAGTCAAGCAATTGAAGCCTGCCATTCATTTCTTTCATCCCCAGCCCCTCAGAAAGCGTTATCTGCGGTGCTTGAAACAGTCGCTCGTCTGCATGGCCACGGTCTTGGTGATCGAACCGGTATTCAGGAAACGCGCCGTAGGAAGAGCTGTGAAACGGCGAGGCTTCGATCATCCACGGATCATGCATCGCGCCCATCTCGCCCGCGTGCTGGCCGGGTATCATCCTGCCGGACGAATGAACTAATCGTTCCGGCAACGCGACTGCTGTGGGAAGATTGTTTCGAGCCTTCGTCGCGTAACCTGCCACCGAAGCGATCGAAGGTCGATCCGTACGGCTCGATCCGTTTGGATTAAATCCGGTCGGCAGCTGAGACTGCCCCGTTAACATGATGTGATGCGCTGCTGAATGGTCGTTGGAGCTATGCGTAAGCGATCGACACAGCGCCCACCGGTCACTTCGCTCTGCGAGCAACGGTAAATGTTCGCAAATCTGAATGCCGGGCGTGCGAGTCGCAATGGGTTGGAATTCTCCTCGGACATTCGCCGGAGCGTTTGGCTTCATGTCGAAGCTCTCATGCTGAGCCAGTCCGCCAGATAGAAAAATAAAGATGCAAGACTTAGCTTTTCCAAACCCAAGATTTCCAGGTGTTGCGGAAGCGTTGGCTTGTCTAAGGCCCGACAAGTGGTTCCCCCCAAGACCAAGGATCCCAATCGCTCCAGCCTGTATAGCCATCCGTCGCGATAGAGAAGGATGTTTCCATCGGCAGTCTGAATTCACTGGAATCGCCTCCACAGGAATGAAAATAAAAAACGACGCTTCTCAGTGAACGTCACTCAAGTTAGATCAAAATATCCTTGACAACATTGCCGTATACATCGGTCAGGCGTTCGTCCCGTCCTTGATGGAAGTATGTCAACCGCGTGTGGTCCAACCCCATCAAGTGCAGGATGGTAGCGTGCAAATCATGCACATGCACCTTGTTCGTTTCCGCAGCAAAGCCAAGTTCGTCTGTCTCGCCATAAGTTACTCCCCCTTTGACTCCTCCGCCAGCAAGCCACATGGAGAAGCCATAGGGATTGTGATTCCGACCAGGCTTGTCCACCCCTTCCGTGAACGGCATCCGACCAAATTCGCCTCCCCAAACGATCAGCGTAGAATCGAGGAGCCCTCGCTGTTTCAAGTCCGTCAAAAGCGCCGCGATCGGTTGGTCCGTTTCACCTGCGTGCCTTCCATGATTCTTTTCAACGCTTTCATGTGCGTCCCAAGTCTCTTCCAAATGCCCGCCCCCGGAATACAACTGAATAAATCTCACTCCGCGCTCAACCAGTCGCCTCGCGATCAGGCAATTTCTTCCGAACTCAGCCGTTTTCGCATCATTCAAACCATAGGCCGTAAGCGTGCTTTCGGTCTCACCACTCAAATCAACGGCGTCGGGCGTCTCGGCCTGCATGCGAAATGCCAGTTCATAACTAGCTGCTCGGGACGCTAATTCAGTGCCTCCCGGACGCGCTTCCAGATGTTCCTGATTGAACTTTGCGAGCAGATCGAGTTGCTCGCGCTGCTGTGTTCGCGAAATAGAACTTGGCGAGGATAAGTCCAAGATCGGATTTCCCTGTGGACGAAAAAGTGTACCTTGGTAGGAAGCGGGTGCAAATCCGCTTGACCAATTGGGCTGCCCTCCGATGGGCCCTCCCCGCTTGTCGAGCATGACGACATAGCCAGGTAAGTTCTGGTTTTCTGACCCCAAACCATACGTGACCCAACTTCCCAACGATGGTCGTCCGATGATAGGCTTTCCTGTGTTCATTTGTACGGAAGCGGATCCATGAGCGTGCGTATCGGTATAACACGATCGAATAACTGCCAAACTGTCTGCATGTTCGCGAATACGAGGAAAGAAATCGGAAACCATAGTTCCACATTCGCCGCCCGGCCTAAACGGTCGGACCGCAGGGGACAGCAAGCCCACCGCACGTCCACCAGAGTTAATGAACTTCTTGTCCGAAGGCATCGACTTGCCAGCGTATTTCTCTAACTCTGGCTTGTAATCCCAAGTATCCACATGGCTTGGTCCGCCGTTCATCATAAGGAAGATGCAGCTCTTAGCCTTACAAGGAAAGTGCGTAGGCTTGGGGGAAAACGGATTTGTCGATTCCGCAGCGGCCGCATGCTTTGCAAAGAAGCCATCTTGTTCCAGCAAGGAAGTTAACGCCAGACCGGCAAATCCACCTCCCATTTGCCAGAGCGCTTGACGCCGAGTTTGACCACACGGAAAAAGTTGTTCGTTCATGATCAGTCCAGATAGATGAATTCGTTCGTGTTGATGAGAGTATGGCACAGCGCCGCGATCGCAAACAACTCCTGATCGGCATCGGAGCTACCTGCCCCAGAGCCAGAAGAAGTTTGCCATCGCGAAACAAATTCGATGGAGGCGTCTCTCTCTCGTTCGGTTGGCTCACGCGACAGCACGATTCGCCAAGCCTCTGCAACTCGCTGTTTTCGATCCGAACCAGCGGCAATGGCTCGGGCCGCCATGGCGTAACTCTCGCCATGCACCCATTCGTTGTTGAGCAGCGTTAAAGCTTGCGGTGCAACCGTTGATACATCCCGTCTGCCGGTGGGTGCAGTGGTGTCGCAACTGTCAAACACCGCCATCATGGGCACGGCCAACGATCGTTTGGAAAACATGTACACGCTCCTTCGCCTGCTCTCTTCGGCGGATGACGCTTGGTATGCGTCCCCTTTTCTTGACAACCCTTCTAAAGCTTCCTCGTTGATGGGTGCCTTAAAACTGGGGCCACCCATGCTTCGGTCGAGACGTCCGCTGCACAGAAGCAATGAGTCTCGAAGCTGTTCGGCGTCCAGCCTTCGTCGCTCTGATCGCCACCAGAATCGATTCGCGGCGTCGATTTCTGAATACTCGCTCGCTAAGGGGTGGATCGAGCTTTGCCGATAGGTCTGGGACATGACGATCATCTTATGGATTCGCTTAAGCCGCCACTCGCCCGCCATAAGCTGCGAGGCCAACAAGTCCAGCAACTCCGGATGTGTTGGAGGGCTTCCGAGAAATCCAAAATTGTCGGGAGTGCGAACGAGCCCTTCACCGAAATGATGCTGCCAAAGTCGGTTAACCATGACTCTCGCTGCCAGAGGATTCCGCTTATCGACGATCCATCGAGCCAACTGAAGTCTGCGTGTTGACGTTTTTGAATCCCCGGAGGGACTATCAAATGCACGAGCGATTGCTGGTGCTCCTGTTAACGTCCCAGGTGCAACCACTTGCAATGGCCGTTGGATATCCCCCTTAACAAGTAGTCTCAAATCCGGCGGGGTGTTGCTCAGGTCCGTCCAACCGAGCACATCAAAGCCGAGCTCCTCTTTCGAAGGACCACCGTTCCATTCGCGATTGCGTTGTGCTACGGGTCCTCCCCAAAAACTCGATGCGATACGGTAATAGTCCGTTTGCGGGATCGCATCGAACTTGTGATCATGGCATCGGGCGCATTTGACGGTCATCCCCAAAAACGCAGTGGTCGTGCTATGTACCAAGTCCTCCAGTCGATCGTATTGATATTCATTGGGGTCATTGGGTTCATCATCCCATGTACCCAACCTCAAGAATCCGGTTGCAATGACACTCGACTCCGTTCGGTTTGGGATTTCGTCACCAGCAAGCTGCTCGATAACGAACTGATCATAGGGCATGTCCGAGTTGATCGCATCGATAACCCAATCGCGATAACGCCAGGCAAATGGCTTCACTTCGTCCCGTTCGTAGCCGTTGGTTTCGGCGAATCTCGCCAGGTCCAACCAATGCCTTGCCCAGCGCTCACCGAAATGCTTCGAAGCCAGAAGTTGGTCCACGATTTTCTCGTAAGCGTTCGGTGAAGCATCCTGTTCGAAAGCGGATATTTCTTCCGCAGTTGGTGGTAGCCCCAACAAATCAAAGCTCAACCGGCGAAGCAAAGTACGGCGATCCGCAGCAGGTGCTGCTGTCAATTGATGTGCATGGAGCGAATCCCTTACTAGCAAGTCGATTGCGTCCGACGTGGCATTTGGGCTTGTCGTATCGGTTGGAGCAATTGGCTGCCAAGCCCACCAGTCGCGGCCAGCTCGTTTGGCCGTAGTTCGTTCGTAAGGATCGAGCACCCGCCCTTCGGGCCACTGAGCACCCGATTGAATCCACTCTCGCAACACCAACTGCTCTTCGTTGGACAGCGCTTGCGATTTGCCGTTCTTTTCCGGAGGCATTTCAGCAGCCAGAACACGCTCGAGCAACAAACTTTTTTCCGACTCGGAACTGATTGGCGATCCGCTTTCGCCACCCCGAATCATGCTCGGTTGACTGGAAAGGTCCAAGCCGCCAGATGGATCTACGGAGTTATGGCACTCCAAGCAACGCAAGACAATGAGGGGTGCTACGTCGTGTTCGAAGTCGCCCTGAATTGCATGCGACTTTTCGGTTAGCGCAATAGAGCATAGGAATAAGAACCAATTGATTTGCGATCGTAGGACGGGAAGCGGAGGGATCATAAGCCGGAAGGATTTCAACACGGAGGATTCGATTGACGGCGACAGGTGTCAAAGGCGGGACCGTCTAATTTAAACTAAATTCGTTCGATCCGCTGCCGAATCTGGCCGGCAAAGAAAATTCACCCATGATGATCCGCTCCACTCGGTTGTGGCGACTGCCAAGCGAGTGCCTTACGATCGTGATCGGAGTTCTCATCCTAATCGGATGAGCGTACTGCTCAAATCGATAGCTGCAAGATGTTCTAAACCACGTCTGGCATCAAGTTTTCTGTCGAATTTTAAAAGCGCAGATACACTGAGTTCACAGAGGGACGGAGTGGCTACGTGGCTTATCTCTGTGTGCTCTGTCTCACTGTGTTTGCAAAAGAATCAACAACGGTGCAACAACGGTGGGTGGCACCCAACGTTCCAATGCGTCTTTGAATCGGTGGAACGCTATCTGACTCGTAAGCTTCATCTGGTGGTTAATCATCAGAAGAGCCGTGTCTGCTCCGCCAAAGGGATCGAATTCCTTGGCTATCGTTTTACAGGATACGGCGGCCAATACGATGTCAGCCCCAAGAACATAACTAAGTTCAAGCAACGGATCCAAGAAATCACACGTCGCAATCGTGGCGTGTCGATGGCGAGCCGTTACGAAACGCTTGGTTGGTATCTTCGCGGGTGGTGCAACTACTTTTCGTTGGTCGAGATCAAAACGTTTTATGTCAACCTAGATAAATGGGTCCGTCATCGCATCCGAGCATGTTATTGGAAGCAATGGCGCAAGGCAGGGGCGCGAGCCCGAAACCTAATGAAACTCGGCCTATCGCGAGAGGATGCGATGCCATTAGCGTCTAGCTCCCGTGGTCCTTGGTTTATGTCGAAGTGTCGAAGCGTAGAACGCGCATTGACCAATGACTATCTTGCCGAGAATGGCTTGGTGAGTCTCTATGAGATCTGGCAAAAGACTCGCTCCTAGAAATTGAACCGCCTAGTGCGGACCCGCATGCTAGGTGGTGTGGGAGGGGCCCCGGAGCAATCCGGGCCCCTATCCCGATTCGCTTGGTTCTGGCTCTTCGTCGTGCTCGTGC
>CAITIF010000091.1 GCA_903892365.1 uncultured Pirellula sp.
AACGTGCAGCCGCATTCGGGCTCTCAAGCGAACATGGCTGTTTATCTGTCGACGTTGCTGCCTGGCGATACCGTTTTGGGATTGGACTTGGCTCAGGGTGGGCATTTGACGCACGGTATGCCACTGAACATCAGCGGGAAACTGTATAACTTTGTTTCTTATGGTGTGGACCCTGTTCACCACCGCATCGACTTTGACCAAGTTGCGAGATTGGCAAAAGAGCACAAGCCGAAGTTGATCGTCGCAGGGGCAAGCGCCTATCCACGAGAAATCTTCCACGACCGCTTTGCTGAGATTGCGAAAGAGTGCGGTAGCAAGCTGCTGGTGGATATGGCTCACTACGCAGGACTCGTTGCAGCTGGCGTTCACAATTCGCCAGTTCCGTACGCTGATTATGTGACCACCACAACGCACAAGACATTGCGAGGACCGCGAAGTGGTCTGATCCTTTGCCGCAGCGAATTTGCCAAGTCGGTGAACAGCGCCATTTTCCCAGGAATTCAAGGTGGCCCGTTGATGCACGTGATTGCCGGAAAAGCCGTTTGTTTCGCCGAAGCATTGCAGCCTAGCTTCAAAGAATACGGTCGGCAGGTCGTTGCCAATTCGAAGGCCCTTGCTGAATCGCTGACCTCGCAAGGCTTAAGATTGATCAGTGGTGGAACAGATAACCATCTTGTATTGGTGGATGTCACCAGCTTTGGGATCGGCGGAAAGATCGCCGAAAAAGCATTGGACTTGTGTGGCATTACGGTCAACATGAACATGATCCCTTTCGATACGCGTAAGCCGATGGACCCAAGTGGGATTCGGATCGGTTCACCAGCCTTGACCACACGCGGTATGGGCGTCGACGAATTCAAGACGATTGGCGGCTGGATCGCTACCGCCCTAAAGTCACATGACAATCCGTCCAAGCTTGAAGCGATTCGTTCGGAAGTCAAACACATGACCGTCCATTTCCCAGTGCCTGCTTCTGGCATGGCCGTTGCGATTTAAGGTACCAGCCATATCCATGAAGACTCCTCGAATACTGATTGCAGACGACAACGCGCCCAATCGGGAACTGCTTGAAGCATTGCTTGTCAAAATTGATTGCGAGACCGAATTTGCTGTAGACGGACAAGACACAATCAACAAGGTCGCTTCGTTCGAACCCGATCTGATCTTGTTGGATGTGATGATGCCTAAACTGAATGGGTTTGAAGTATGCCGCAAGATCAAGAGTGATCCAAGCACTTCCCATATCATGATTTTGATGGTCACGGCTCTTAGCGAGTTGGGAGACATTGAACGTGCCGTGGAATCCGGAACCGACGACTTTTTGTCGAAGCCGGTGAATTCATTGGAGCTTCAAAAGCGAGTTTCCAACATGCTGAAGCTTAAGGAGACCAAGGACGAGCTAGAAAGACTGCGAGCGTACATCCGAGAAATGGAAGAGCCCGCATAGTTTTCCATGGCAATCCCCTGTTTGTCTCGATCTCATTCAAAGCTATTAGCAAGAATTCAGAGACTGGTACCCGTAGAGCATACGTCAACCAAAATCGCTGGCACGGTTTATCCCTGGACGAAAGTAATTGATCCAGACGCGCTACTGATTCGCGCTCTTTCCCAGAGCCGCGAAGGCACAGTCGAGCTGGATCCCTTTTGGGCCGCATCTTGGCGGGCTGCTGAGGGACTGGATAAATTCTTAGAGTCGGTGCAAGGGATTGAGCACTGCAGAGTCCTGGAACTGGGCGGTGGAAGCGGCCGGGCTGGTATCTCCGCAGGCCTACGTGGTGCGAACGTCATCATCACGGATGCGGTTCCAATCGCATTGCTCGTGTGCAAGTTTAATGCTCGACAAATCGAAGAGCGAGTCCGAGTTAGGAAATTAGATTGGCGAGATCGGAGTACGTTGCTCGGTCGTTTTCCCATCGTTTTGGGTTCGGACATTGTCTACGATCCTAAACTTTTTCCAATCTTAGAACCATGCATGCGCCGCCATCTTGCACCTGGTGGAAGCGTGTTTCTTAGCGAACCGCATCGCCACACAGGAGACAGGTTCGAACCATGGATTCAAGCTGCAGGTTGGCGGTGCGACATTCATCAAGTGGATCTCGGTGACGGCGAACGAGCCATTCGAATTTTCCAGTGCCGTTTGCCTTAAGTTAGCAGAGCCTCGCAGCACTCGATTCGTCTCAAAGCGTCTCAAAGGGGACACGGCCAATTCCCTGACCAAGGATCCAAGATAGAACCGATTTTGGAACCACGGAACACACGGAATACACGGAAATGAAATCATAAGAGCAAAGGATAAGGGGA
>CAITIF010000092.1 GCA_903892365.1 uncultured Pirellula sp.
GGGCCTTGAGCCCAAACTTCGCAATAGGTTTGGTGTCCTACCAAAGCCAAGCCCCAAAGCCCCCTCGCGTTCAAGGGCCTTGTGCCCGACGAACGCAACAGGTTTGGTCGGCTATCTGCGATGTCAAGCGCACCAAACCTGTTGCGATGTTTCGGGGCGAGCCCGACCGTCGCGTTGGCGTGCGCGCGGCGTTTGCGTGAGCCACCAACTTGCTGTACCTGTACTTTTTTGCTCCTCAACAGAAAAAAGACAAATTCCCTTTTGGAGCTATCTACAGCTTTTGGCGTCCACTCAAGGCGTCCGCCAAGATTTCTTTGTTCGTAAACTCCAGAACGCTGCCGCTGGTTACGCCACGGGCCAGCCGAGTTAACGTCACAGGAAAGTCGGCGAGTTGGTTAGAAATGAAAAGAGCGGTTCCGTCCCCCTCGACGTTCGGGTTGGTCGCCATGATCACTTCGGAAAAGTTACCGATTCGAATACGATCTACAAGCGCTTCAATGGTCAGTTGATCGGGCCCAATCCCTTCCAAGGGGGCAATGCGCCCCAGCAAAACGTGATACTGCCCACGATAGACCCCTGACTGTTCTAGGGCGATCAAATCCCGCGGCTGCTCAACAATGCACAGCAAAGAAGTATCGCGGCGGCTGTCCATGCAAATCCCGCACAGCTCCCCCTCGGCAAGGTTGTAGCATGTGTCGCAGTACCGGACGTTCTCTCGGACGCTTCGAATGGCATCCGAAAGCGCAAAAGCCTCCGACTTGTGAACTCGCAACAAATGGTACGTCAGCCGTTCAGCAGTCTTCCGGCCAATACCGGGCAATTTCCCGAGCTGGTCGATCAATTCGGTAACGGATTGTGATATCTCTGACATGTCTGGGCAAACTTCTCCTTGGTAACCTTTGAAGCTCAGGATAACATATCACATGCGATTTCGACCGCTAAGGTAACTTTCTCGTGTTCAGGGCTTTTAACTTCCGCTATGTCCGTCCTTTTGCAGATCCGCAATGCTTCTAAACGTTACGGCGATCAAGTTTTGCTTGAAGATGCCGAATGCACCATCACCAGCGACACCAAGGTAGGTTTTGTCGGCAGAAATGGTGCGGGCAAATCGACCCTGCTGCGCTGCATCTTAGGCGACGAGGAGCTGGATACGGGCTCCATCATTCGGCACCCGAAACTCAAAATCGGTTACCTTCGCCAGCACGATCCGTTTCTCCCCGGGGAAACTTCGCTTGAGTTTCTAATGCGCGATAGCGAACAGCCGGATTGGAAATGCGGTGAAGTCGCAGGACAATTCGAGCTAAAAGGGAAGTACTTGGACGGCCCCGTGGGCGAACTCTCCGGGGGATGGCAGACGCGGGTGAAACTGGCTGCCCTGCTGCTTCATGAGCCGAACTTGTTGCTGCTGGACGAGCCCACCAACTTTCTGGACCTTCGAACTCAAATCCTGCTCGAACACTTTCTGAAGGACTTTCGCGAAGCCTGCTTGATCGTGTCCCACGATCGAGCATTCCTAGGAGCGACCTGCGACTCGACACTGGATCTGTCTGTCGGCAAGCTGACCATGTACCCGGGCAAAATTGACGACTTCTTGGTGTACCAAAAAGAGCTCGCCGAACATGACCAACGCGTGAATGCGGCAACCGAAGCCAAACGAAAACAGCTACAAGAATTCGTTGACAAGAACCGCGCTCGCGCAAGCACCGCAACACGTGCCAAATCGAAAAGCAAGATGCTCGATCGTCTTGAATTCAAGGATGTTCAAGCGGAACAAGCCAGAGCTACGGTTCGTGCCCCCATCGTCGAACCCAGAAAAGGCCCAGCTGTGCGATGCAAGGATCTAGCCATCGGCTACGACGATCGAGCGGTCGCAAAAGGGATCGATCTTGAAATCGAACATGGCTCGCGAGCCGCCATCGTAGGGGACAACGGCCAAGGTAAGACCACTCTGCTTCGTACCTTAGTTCAATCCCTTCGAGCGGTTCACGGGGAAGTGAAATGGGGCTTTGGCTGCGAGATTGGAACTTACGCCCAACACGTTTACACCAGCCTTCCCGAAAACAAAACCGTTCTCGACTATCTAGAATATGAATCGATTCCTGGCACAAAAACGCAAACGATCCTTGATGTTGCTGGCGCAATGCTCTTTCGGGGCGAAGCCGTTAAGAAAAAGATTTCGGTCCTGAGCGGTGGTGAGCGCGCACGATTGTGCATGGCTACCCTGCTGCTAGGCAAGTGCAACATTCTGGTACTGGACGAACCAGGTAACCACTTGGATGTGGAGACCGTCGAGGCCCTTGCAGATGCCTTGCTGGAATATAAAGGGACGGTCATCTTCACGTCTCACGATCGGCACTTCATGAAACGTGTCGCGTCGTGCATCATCGAAGTCAAAGATGGTACGGTCGTAAACTATCGAGGCGATTACGACTCCTACCTTTACATGGTGAATAAGGAAATCGACTCGGGCGAACGCGAACGCAAGGGAACTCCTGCAAAGAGCTCTAACAAGGCGCCTGCCAACGCACCTAACAACGCAAAGGGCAAGCCATCGCCACACAAGCCATCGGCTCAAAAGCAAGCGATCATGGCTAATGACGAACGCTTGATCAAGAAAGAGATTGGGCAATTGGAAAAGACAATCGCTAGACTCGATTTGCAACGAAAGACACTCAACGAGCAGCTCATGCAGTCCACCGATGCGATCGAAGCACTCAAGTTGCACGAGGAGCTGACGAAGGTGTCGACCGAATTGGAAGCCGCCGAAATGCGTTGGTCAGAACTGCAGGAACAACTGGACGTATAGTGGCGATTGCAGTCCTTTCGCATACCCCCGAATCGTTGACCGCAAAGCTTCAAATGGAGGAGCTAGCGGATTGCCAACAATTGGCTATTGCGATTTCGCAATGCATCAAGACTCCCATCGCGATCGCCTTGTCCGGAACGCTCGGTGCTGGAAAGACTCAGTGGACCCGTTTTTTTGCGATGGCTTTGGGGGCACCGAGCGAATCAATCAGCAGCCCAACCTTCATGCTCGTTCATGAATACCTTTGCCAACCCAAGGTCTATCATCTCGATGCGTATCGAATCGGAGACGAAGACGAAATGCTCGAGCTGGGAGTCGAAGAAATGTTCGAATCGGATGCCATCACGATAGTTGAATGGGCCGATCGATTCCCATCGATCCTGCCTAGAAACACTCTGAGATTGCACTTCGAAGTAGGCGAACGCGAATTCGCAAGAGTCGTTGAACTGAGCGCTACCGGAAATAGAGCGAAAGCAATTTGGAAC
>CAITIF010000093.1 GCA_903892365.1 uncultured Pirellula sp.
AATCGCCAGTCCAATTGGCGCTACCAGACAGAGCATCGTGCGCAGGAAGTTACTCCAGCCAGCAAAAGTCAGTAATAGCGAAAATCGATTGGGCATGACTTCACCCGCAGTTCAAGTGGCCAATGTTCCAGTTAACGCGGGCGCACTCGCGTCGCGTTGACCGTCGTATTCTACCATTTTAAGGCCTGAATGTCGGTTTTGGAAAAGAGATCATTTGTTTAGAGGTGGATTTCAGTCGTGAATTGGACCTATTTCTAAACGATGAGGTCCACCGTACCCGTTCGACAAGCATTTACGGTAATCGTGATGGCCAAATGCGTTTTGCGAATTCCCAACACGCCGACCAGAACCTGTGGAGTTGATTTTGGAGAAATCCCCTTTCCAAAGATCGAGGACTTTCAATTGGATGAACTTGCGAACCTCGGCAAATCGAAGTTGGCGAATTGTTTAAGTTTTACGGTGAATGTTACCTGTGTTTTTCACGATGAAGAACTCTTCCGGCAAACAACGTGCGTCACACCGACGCTCGCGATTTCATCCCACAAATGAAGAATCCGCCCGATACGCAGATGACACCCCATCGCTTGCACTTCCGCATCATTTCGGAACCGCTTACAATGTAGGGAAACCAAAAATGGGGAGCATCGTCATGCAACGTATTCGAGTGACCGTACGACATAATCCGGACGACCCAGCGGATGACCTGCGATGGGCGGCACGCGTACGGCGGGATCTTTGGACTCACTCGCCAGCCGAAATCGACCCAGACAGCCCTCGGCACGGCACACATCGGGACGCGCAGAGCAACGCATTTTTCGAGTTCGCCACAGATCGGTTTCGAGAAGTGCAGCGGGTACTGAATGAATACGGATACGCCGAACGGACCGAGGCGACCGTTGTTCAAGACGAGAACGGCACCGAGTGTGTGAACTGCGGGAACATCACTCCGGAATTCGTGGCCAAGTGTCCAACTTGTCACTTCCGGGAAATTGAAAATTGCCCCCACTGCAATCATGATGTCGCGCGTTTGGCATACATTCCAAAAGTCGGAGACCTGTTTCAGTGTCCGAACTGTCAACGGAGGGTCCGTCTGCAATTTCAGGATCCGCTGTTCGACGGGAATGGAGATTACAAACAACCGCTGATCCGTGTCATCGTCGCCGAATAGGATCTGGTCAAATGCAATTTGATTCGGAAGGTCACGCCCTCATCTCGCCGCTCGAGTTGAGGGCGTTGGCATTCGACAATCCGGATGCACTCATCAACCACTGGTTACTCCCTGGGACACCGATGGCGTTTGCCACGTATGACCAATACATCCGTTTCGTTGACTATCTTACAGAAAAGACAGGGATTCACCCTCATCAGTTCGTTTTCCGAGGGAGCACTAAAATCGGCTACAGCATTTCACCCAATCGCGAGACGAGGAAGACATGGAAGCGGTTCGGTCCCAGTTCAGACCTTGACCTCGCGATTGTCGACCCAAACTTCTATGCCACGCTCGACGACCAAGTTCGACGTTGGGACCGACAGCCTGAAAATCAAGCTCAAGTGTTGCGATACAGGACTGGCATGGAGTTTGACCGATATCGAGCCCGCGTGTTCCAAAAAGGTCAGCACGACTGCTACCGTTTCTTTGACGTCCCGCGAGAAATTCAGTGTCTGTCGGATCTACAAAAGATTCTTGAAAACGCCCCCATAGCAAAGTGCTGCGTTCATAATTTCGTAGATATCAAGGCATTCATTTTTCGGGATCGCTGGGCGGTGCACCGTCGATATCATACCGATCTTGACGATCTGCGTCGGGGCTTAACTGCGATCAACAATCCGCTTCCTTCCGCTCCGGATTTGCCATTAGACCCAGACGAGGCATAAATCAAAACACGTCAGTGCAGGGGTTTTTGGGAAACGGGTATGACAAGAAAACGGTATCGACGGGGTCAATAAAACGAACAAAATCAGCGCAGCCTGCAGTCAAGAACCAAGGCCCGAATTGGATTTTCATCGGTGCTCAAGTCCACAGCCTGCTGATCCAACTCTTGTTGAATTTCCTCAAGTGGCTTCTTTGGTGAGGCTTTGTATTGAGTGTGAGATGGGTCCCATTCTGGGCAAACGAACCATCCAACGAGATAGATGCCGTGACAACCGTCATTGCTGTCGAGATACCGTTCTTTGAGCTGTGCTTTCATGGCTGTAAAGAGTCCCTGATTCCAACATCCCTTCACTTCAATGATCACACGAATCGTTTCCAGTTCACCCCGCGATCCGTTCTGCATCGGCGCAGAAAGATGAATATCAATCCGCTCACCAGGATTGGCACCTTCCCCTCTTCTGATATCGGGTTCTCTGACTGGAACGATACCGCGTTGTCGAAGATCAGACTCTAAGTGCCTCTTTAAGTAATCTGATAAACGATTTTCGTCTTTCGGACGATAGCCTGTCGCTACCTTCCTTTTTCGCGTTTTGGCTTTTGGCGTTGCCGGAACTTGTGCGATGGACGGAGACGGATCATTCCAAAGGTCTGGTGCTGCCGGAGTTTCACCCTGCAACCTCTTTTCCAGATCCTTTAGAGATTCGATGATCACATCCACGAACTCGGCACCGCTACGAACCATTCGCGACGAACGAGATGCGGTTATCCGCCAAAAATCAGCCAGACCGAATGGGATCCATGTTTTTTTCAATGCGATTTTCTGTGCTGAACGATAAGACCGCGCGAGAATCGGATCGTCAGCGTGTCGCCCAGTGAGCGCTCGTAACTCAGCCACCGCTTCCCCAGTCCCCCGCAGTTGGAGTTCAGAAAGTACAGCGTCCCGGAAATAACTACCACCACCTGGAAATAGGTTCGTTTCATTTGGAGGATCGTTATTCCTTGGAAAGAGCCTCCTCAGCATTTCATAGAGTTCACCGAGTTGATGTTCATTCAATCGTGCTAGGCCGTTGTTTCCGAGACCATCAGTAAATTGCGAAAAAAATTGGCAAGAAAGTTTGTCAGATTCCTGGAGGCGAGGCCACAATACGTGCCAACCGAGATCTTTTTCTGACCACCAGAGGGCGCTCGCAGCGCTTACCGCACGTTCGCGACGAGATTCGTCTTCTGGGTCGAATTCGTTTAATATCATTTCTACCAAAGTCCAACCGTTCCGATCGCCATGATTCAACAGCGTAATCAGGAGATTTCCCAAAGATTCAACAGTTGTCTCCTGTTTGTTTGCGAGCATGAGCGTTACCTTGGCGATCTCTTCTGTCCAGCAGCTGTCAAGTCGCGACAAAAGATGAATGCTCTTGAATAGTCTGTTTTCTCGTTCCAGCAGCTTACCGATTGTCTCAACCACCGCCCTCCGACCCCTGTTAATCGCGAGAAAAAACAACTTCATTCGGAAATCTGATGAGTTGTCATCCTGACGATTATCTGACGGATTCCCAATGACCTCAGGCAACCATCGCTCCCAAACTTCATCGGATAAACTCTCCAGACTGCTTGCGTCCGTTTTGACGAGCAGAAAAAATGCTCGACATATGGCGAAGTCAGATGGGCGATAACGCCTCGTTCCAAACCATTCTCGCGTGCCGGGCATCCCCTCAACAATCAATCGTATTGCCATTTTCCGTAATCGATCACGAAAATCCAAACTTGTACTGGACCATGCGGGTAAAACTGTGACATCCTCTCGTTCTTCGTTTATCCGTTTCCGACTACCCGATTCGTCTACCTCAAGCCATTCTGTCGCGTGATACCAGTACTCAAACTCACCGGCTTCACATCGTCTGAGACATTGTTCTGCACGCTCAGACGGCGGAGGGACAAGCGGCGTATGGACGGGATTTGATTGCTTGGAAAGTTCAGACTGCCGATTGATACTCTCCAAGTAGTTGGCCTTCAGTGATGTCGCATATTCCGAAGGAATTTTAACTTCTGCGAGCCAACAATTAAATACAGGAATTACATTTGGATGATCCTTAAATCTCAAAATCAATTCTGTATCCCGAGCGGGGCGAAAAACAAATTCCGCCAACTTTGCGAATCGCTGAGCCATACTTGGTGTTTCTGCATCAGCGGCTCTTTCGAGAAGCCATTCTAAATCCAACGAACAAACGAGCCCGAGCTCTGCATAGGTAAACGTATAGACATCCTGATGTGACTGATCGGCATGTGTGTTCATCAGTTCGAGGATTGCTCGCCGATCTTCAGTGGATACTGTTGTTGGGTTAACGGCCCAACAATTACGTCGGCTACCGACCCGGGCGATGATTTTCAAAATCGCTTTCGCAAGTTCGGCTTGGACATTGGGGTTTCTGGCCGCTCCCCAAGCCAATTCAGCAATCTTGTCAATCAGTTCATCAAACCGCGAAATCGGCTCGAAAGCGAAGTCTGAACGTTGACACCAACGCAGTGCTGATGGAAGGCAATCTGAGCGAATTGTTTTTGGTAAGTCGATTTGGAGAAATGATGAATAGGAACTTCCGTAATTTGGTGCTTTTAGGTTCGTTAGTGCGTTAAACAGCTCTTCTGATGTCAGTTCGTTATTTTGCCACAACGCACGAAGTACGTAACCACGAATTGTGTCTCTTGGGTCATTAAAGTCAGTATCTAAAACATGGAATTTAAGTTTAATTCGTTGATTCGAATCCGCTAATTCAGCGAGAGCGCGGGTTGATTCTTCGCGAATTACTACGGACTCGTTTGGATTCAGTACGATGTCAATCAGATCGTTGGCAAGAGCATTACATTGACATGCGTGTGCCATGTGGATGGCGAAAGCGCGGGTTTCGAAGTTTGACTGCCCATCAGACAGAATCGACCGCAACTGCAAGGCGATCTCGGGATGATCCAATCGCTTGTAAAATCGACGCAGTTCCCATTCTTGCGTGTCGAGAGTGCTATCTTGCATTCCCCGGATCAGCCGCGTGACCAATAGTTTTCGTACCCCTTCAGAATTGAGTGCGACATCGCTCCGAAGGAGCGTGAACGGATCGTAAGTAAGCAAGTGATTTCGGAATTCAGAAGAATACGTCGCCATCCAGCCCGCTGTTTCAGCGAGCTGCGGGGGAACTCGCATGTCGGACAACTGAGGATTTCGAAACAGGCTTATTAAACAAGGTAATTCTAATTTGGATTTCGCGATGTATCTTGCAGCCAGGAATTCTTGATGAGACCGGTGTACGAATTGAAACGAATCCTCCACAGTGTGTGAAAAAAGTGGCGTTTCAATTACCTCACGATAGTCGTTTTCTGTGAGCGCCAGTTCTGTTTCTTGTTCTAAGTCGACGGGAACTGCTAAATCTTCCATGTTCAGAATATTTGATGGGCCAGTAGAACGCTGGCGACCTAGCCAAACTGTCGGACGGCCGGTGAACACAGTCGCGGCGGAAATTCGCGATGCAATCTCGCGT
Source organism: uncultured Pirellula sp. (assembly GCA_903892365.1). Lineage (GTDB taxonomy): Bacteria > Planctomycetota > Planctomycetia > Pirellulales > Pirellulaceae > JBKCUI01. The sequence continues at coordinate 5,395 of CAITIF010000093.1, forward strand.
TTTTTCTCCGGTGAGAGGTTCCCAAACACCTTCGAGCTGCGGCGATCAATATTTTCTTCCCGACAAAGGTGTAAGCAACCCTTGTCATAAAGATCGGTCCTGCCGAATGGGAGTTTTTCTTCTTTTTTGAATATTCCGAGCAAGAATTGCAAAGTCAACGGAACGCTCGCAAACACTTTGGCGTCAACCCGCGTCAATTCGGCTTGAAAATGGCTCGGGTTGATTTGCTCTATTTCAAGTGCAGAAAGCATATCTTTCCATCGAAGGGGGGCGAGCTGTGCCAACAACACGGCTTCTTTGCGAAAAAGACCTTCGAGTTCTTCGGTCAATGCGAGAGGCCATTCAGCGCTACGACATGTGATTCTCAGTCGCAAGCGTTCAAGGTGCTGCTGATTTTTTCTCAGCCCCTTGCAGAGCTGCTTTCCTACTGTTTTCAGTTGAATTTGACCTTCGTCGAGACTGTCAATCAGAAGAAATAATCGTCCGGTTCCACTCAACCATTCCTGCCAATCACTCGATTCAAACAGTTCCGATCTCAATTCGCCTTCTGATAGGATATCGATCAAACGAATGTGGATTTGGCGCTCTTCTTGGGGAATTCCGTCTTGAATCTCACAAAGTTCAGTCGATTTCCCGATCCCCGACTGGCCGAGCAGTACCAAGCAGGGTTTATGATCGAAGTCCTCGCAGGAAATTGAACGACTGTTCGGCCTCAACCATGACTCAAGTTCTGGGTCAATCAGGAAACCATTGTCATCCAAACTTGGAGGAGCATCCAGGCGAAACCAGAATCGCTTCCATGGGTATTTTGGCATCTCATACGCCTTTCTTGAAATGACACGAATACAACGTGGCCAATTCGACGGGTGCTTGTAGTTCCGTATCGCGAAAAAAGGAGAATATTCGACGTAAATTTCTGGCTGTTCACCAGATTTGATGCGTCGAGTTTGACTTGGGCAGCTTACCAAGTTGATGATTCCAATCAATTTCAATCGTTTTGTGAGTGCGAGAGCCGTAGGTTTTTTCGTTGGTCCGTCTGGCGATGTTGTTGAATCCTTCGACAATTCCATACGACATTGTTCCTACTGCGCTAAACCCATTGAGGATTAACGAGCGAGGGGCTGGCAGCATTCGAGCTACCCGCTTCATCTCCCAAGCGAAACAGATACTGAGAACTGTTGGCGTACGTTTTCGGACAGTTGCAATTGGACGTGAGGAAGATCGTATTTCAGTAAACGATCCCTCATTCACGGGTCATTTTGCTCTCAGGTTCCCGTGGTGGCGTCGAATCGCTGTCAGCTTCAACCGTATCGGCTGGTACATCGGACGCATTTGTTCGGATACTCGGCCCAAAAAGTTCGGCTATGCACCATCCGTCTGCGACTTCACATTTTCGGAAAAGCAGGATTTCTGGAACCCGCATTGACTGAAGTTGCTGTGGATTAGATGATGCTGCGGATTGGATCGGCGGATTCTTCGAACTGCGATGGCGGTTTTGGGGTTATCTACTGGTCCTGCACCTGCCGTCGGGATGACGCGCGATTGACACCGAGCCAAGGATGGCACACATGACTTTTGAACTCATCGACGAAATGGAGCGGCTCGGAACGCCGCGGATTCTGGTTATTGGCGATCTG
>CAITIF010000094.1 GCA_903892365.1 uncultured Pirellula sp.
GTCTTCTTGCGAATGATGTTGTTGTAAATGGTCGAGTCTTTCTCCAATAGCTTGTGCGACATTGGCCCATTGAACATCATCAGAATTTGAGGCACCGAACCTGCATAGGAAGAACTTGAGATCAGCTCGCGATCCGACTGCCCAAACAAGCGCAGGAAGTGATCCGGTGGCAACGGGGAAGGCAACTCGGACGCTCGCGCCATAAACTGTCCTTTGAATTGGAACTTGCCTTGATTGACGGCGGCTTGATAATCCACTTTGCCCCCCTCACGCTCGGCTCGTACCACTTCCATGGCGGAGGCTTTTGTCAAATCCAAACTAACCACTTGAGATCGTAACGCGGCAGGTGGTTCACGATATTCGATCGAATCTGCCGTGAGTGTTAAGAAAGAATCCCAAACTTGTTCTGCAGACATGCGTCGCAAAACGGGGCCAGGAAAGTGATAGGGCTCTTCGGAAACCAACTCCACACCGCTCGCTTCGCGTTGGTAGACTTCGGTGTGCATTAAGATCCGAATGTATTCCTTCATGTCAAAATTGAGCCGCTTCATTTCCGATTCTAGAAAATTCATCAGCTCTGGATTTTCAGCAACGGTGCTGTCCATCATGTCATCGACTGGCTCGATCTGCCCAGCACCAAAGATCTGCTTCCACAAACGGTTCGCAATTGTTTTGGCAAAACGAGGATTTTCTTTCGAGACAAGCCAACGTGCGAATGCCTTACGTGGAGGCTCGCCCGGCTTGATATCCGCAGGCTTCCCGAACAACGTTTTCGGCTCGACAATCGATTCTGGTTTGGCATCGTCGTAAGCGTAATCCTTGGGCAATCTGATTTTTGCGTCGACGTTGTCGTTCAGGATTGTCATGTTGTTGTTGATCATGCGATCAAAAACATAACCATTGTTTCTTCGATCTTCTTCTTCCTGTTCGATCTTCTCGTATTCGGCTCGAAGACGAATGGATGGATCGACATCAAAGAAGCGTTTGTCTCCCCCGTAGGTGCTTGTTTGTGTACCGACTGTGAAAGCCGCCATTTCGTAAAACTCTTTCTGAGTCCAACGGTCAAATGGGTGGTTGTGGCATTGGGCGCAGCCGATCCGAGTCCCAAGAAAAATTCGAATCGTATTGTTCATTACATCCAGAGGCATTCCTGGATCGCGTTGCAAATAGCCAGCCGCAGGATTGTTCCAAATCAATCCTTGAGCCGTCATCATCTCGTAGGTCATTCTGTTCCAGGGCTTATTTTCGGCAAGTGACTGCTTAATCCACTGGCGGTACGGTTCACCTCGAACGCCAAAGTTCAACGAATCGCGGTATCGAAGAATGTCCACCCAGTAATTAAAGAAGTGGCTGGCGTATCCCTCGCTGTTCAAAAGTTCGTCGATCAGCTTGGAACGTTTATCCGTGTCGGTCGAAATCATGAATCGGTTGATTTCCTTCAGATTCGGAATCGTACCATTCAGATCCAAGTAAACACGGCGAAGGAACTGATAGTCGTTTAGGGGTTCGTTCGGTTTGACCGAGTACTTGGCGTAGTTCGCTGAGATGTAGCTATCGATCTTTCTTGCGGAAGCTAGAACCTGAGGTAGCTTGGCAGGATCAACCGGTTTCGGCTTTACCACGAACTTAGGGATTGGCGGCTCCGCTTTTTTCTCCCCCTTTTTCTTTTCTTCTGGCTTCGCTGGTGTCAGTTCCTTCACTTTGACCAGATCAGCTTGCATCTCCTCCGTGTTTCCAAGCCGTTTGTTGCACTTATACCGCCCTTGGTATGCAGCCAACA
>CAITIF010000095.1 GCA_903892365.1 uncultured Pirellula sp.
GCTGCTTGCTTAATCGCCTCGTCAGTGGAACTGCGAAGCGAAGCACCGATCAAAGAAAAAGATTCCGCTGGCAACTTTCCCGCCTTTGCAAGCTCAATCAATTTGCCATGCATGGCCTTGCTTCGGGAAAGTGAAACTGCAGCGTCTACTTTCAGAGACTTCGACGCATCTTCGTTGACAATACAACTTGCAAGTTCATCTTGAATGTCTTTGCGATTGCTCAATGTCAGGACCTTTGCAAGCGCTAACGCACGCTCATCAGGCTCTTTGACTGACACTAGTTCCATAATGCGAGCCAAGCTCCCTTGCTCGACCGCGAGATCCAGAGCCTGAACGGCACTAGTTGTCGCGCCCCAAGCAATGGCCCGATCGATCAATTGGTCGGTCAGCCCAGAAACTCGCAGCTTTCGAATTATTTTAAGCTGGCTTGGATCATCGGAAATCGTCGCCAGATATCGACGGGCAGCACCGGACAATTCAGGATCTGCGTTTACATCTACGCCATCCAGACGCATCAGTGCCTCCACAGTCATATTATCCTTACCTGGATGGTTGCTGGCCAATTTTAAAAGCGTCCTTAGGGCCATGGTTCGATGCTCGGGATCTTGAAGGTCGAGCGCGCGGAACATCGCGGGAATCTCGGATTCAACGAACTTTGGATCCTGAAGCAACTGAGCCTGAAGCTGTGACGCAACTGCACCTCGAGCTCGCCATACAATCTTCTGGTAGGCAGCATCGGGAACCTTGCTTCCAAGCGATTCCTTCCATGCTGTTAGGCATTCGTCCCATCGGTCCATAGCCGCAATCCCAAGGGCTTCTAAATACCATCGGTCTTTGCCATCGAATTGTCTAGCCAGCGCTGTCCAATAGTCGACCGAGCCGGATTGGGTATCTTCGCGCAATGCGACAGCCAATTCACGTCGGACGGCCGGACTTGGATCTTTCAAAAGCCTTGGAAAGTAATCCTTCGCATCCATTTTCGCTTGCCGTGCTATCCTTATTCCCGCAATACGAACATCGGGATCGGAATCGCTGGTAGCTCGTTGAACTGCCTGCTTTGCATCCCCCGATTTGCTCAGAAGCCACAGCGCTCGTGCACGTAAACGCGGATTCGAATCGGCGATCAGCTTGTTTAATTCAGCGTGAGCCGACGCTCCCATTTTAGAAATAGCTTGGAACGCAAGGTAGCGAACCGAGGTGCATGGGTTACGCATCGCTGCAACCGCCCCCGCAGCCGTTGACAGATCGTATTTCGGCACAGTGTACTTTGTGCCAGGAGGAGCAATTCGGAACAGACGCCCACGCTCCATGTCTTCCATGTTGTGACCACCCACACCTGGATCGTACCAATCGGAAACAAACAACGACCCATCGGGTGCAACACTGACGTCAGCAGGCCGAAACCACTTGTCGAATTCGCCGACAGCGATATTCTCGATTGTCGCACTGTATCCGGCCCCTTCAGCTTTCGCGATGTAAGAGCGAACCACATTGGGCCCCGCATCGCAATGAATCACCTGATTACGGAACTTCTTCGGCAGCAAATCCCCTTCGTATACTGTGATGCCTGTCGGTGAACCAGCGCCGGTGATGATCATGTTGGGCACGACGCCCGGATCGTTCAAGTGCCAATGGCGGCTTGGGATTTCCGACTCCCAATTGGTTCGTTCCGCTTGCCAGCCCGCACCCGTTGCTTCGTCCGTGTAACCGTAGTTCCCGAACTCCATGACATAGTTAATGCGTGTCGCTCGATTGCCGTCATCATCGTTATCCGATTGCCAAATCGATCCGAATGAATCTACGGAGACTTCGTAGTTGTTTCGGAAATTATGACCTACCACTTCCATGTCACTGAGATCTTCATTGCACCGAAAGACCATGCCTTGGCGATAGGGCTTGCCGCTGTCGTTAATCTCACGTCCCCAGCGGTCTTTGATGGGGTTCCCGTTCATGTCGCATAATCGATGTCCGGTATTGCCATAGTTGAAATACAGTTTCCCGTCGGGGCCGAAGGTAAAGGAATGGACGGAGTGATCGTGCTGTGGATCGCCAGTCTTGGTCAGAATCGCTCGCTTAGAATCGGGAACATCATCGCCATCGCTATCAATGAACTCCAAAACATTCGGGGCAGCGCTTACGAGGACTCGGTTTCCAAGAACGCACAATCCGATGGCGGAATCGATGTCGCGGCCTTGGTAAAAGACCTTCGACGAATCCATCACACCATCTTGATCGGTGTCTTCCAGAATAAGAATGCGGTCCCCCTCGGGGCGGTCGTCTTTGTGCTTTCGATAATTCACCACTTCGCAGGCCCACACACGACCTTGATGATCGATGTCGATATTGGTGAGACTTTTCAGCATCGGTTCGGAAGCGGCCAACGATGCCTGAAGCCCGTCCGCAACCACGAGTCCAGCAACTGCGTTTTCCGAATTCCTCACTTCGCTTTGTGCGCCCCAGTTGTTCAGCCCTGGCGGAACGCCTTCGGCTGCAATGTGAAAGCGCACGGAAGTTGGCCCGCGTGATACTCCATTGTGATCTAGTCCACAAGTAACCTGAAAGCGATCGAACCCCGCTGGCAACTCGTAGCCGATCACGCTTTGAGCATGAGTGCCGATGCCTCGAACGACCTGATTGTGAACTTTCAATGGTCCACCTTCTGCGTTGGCGTTCTTATTAACCTTGCCGAAGTCCGATGTCGCAGTGAACCAAGGAAGATCTAGCAGTGACTTTTCACCATTCTTGCCTACCAATTTGGGTTCAACCCAATCGGCCCAGTCGAATCCGAAACCATCGGCGCCGGGCGTCACAATCAAGTACAACTTCTTGACGCCGCTAACGTCGATATCCACGTCGATTTGATGACGCGAAGTCTGAGCGTTCATGGTTTGCGAAGAGAAAAGTGTCTTGGCAACCGTCTTGTCATCCGTCTTTTTGCTTGTTGTCGCTGAAGTCAGCTTGAACGATGCGGAAACTTGGGCTTCATCGAACGATGCGGGAACTTGCTCGTCCTGATTCTCTTTCAGTTCGTCTACCGACTTGGGCCCTACATTGGCACCAACCTCGGGAATCGCGCCATGCGCGGTCCACAAGATTGCATTGGCGACCAACTTGGTCGGTTCGGTCCGCCCCCAGTTCCAGTGGAAGTGGCCACCGGTAAACCCAAACGATCTTCCACCATTAGGACGCTCAGTCGCCCAGGCAACGTGCTGCAATTCTCCTCGCGCGACCGCTTTTCGAACTGCGGGGTTACCGCTGTGAGCACCATCGGGTCGGTCCATCGTAGTCGCGGGCGGAACCGCAGAAAGAATCGGGGTGACCCCCTTCATCCCTTCTGGGAAACGCATATGAAAGTACCATTCGTCACGTGTCTGAAACGGTTTTACCCCCGATGTAATGGGGTGCTTCGGCAGCGATTCAAACTTGCCGTCCCAGTGAGGATTGACCGACCAATTGGTCTCAAAGTAACCGCCCAACCATTCCAAAAACTCAGGCCCACCTTTGTCCTTGGGAACTTCAACCGCATAATGAATGCACACGAAACCCGCACCGCGGTCCATTTGCTTTTTGAGTCTCGGCAAATGAGCCAACGACGGATGCCCACCACCGCCGTCGGAATAAATAACAATCGCATCGGCATTGTCCAAGACTGAATCATCCGCCGGCCAACCATTGCGAATCACCTCGCACTTGATTGAGGAATCGGTCCGCATGATCGCGTCGGCCAAGATCCGGCAGCCTGCATAATGTTCATGGGAACCATAGTCATGACTGGGTCCTCCTGCGATGAAAACAATGCTTTTCTTCTTGCCCTTGTCATCAGCTTGAGAATTCAATGGGGCGATCAACGAGCAACCGATCGACAGACACAGGACGGCAATCCAGGAAACGCGGGATGTCATAAACACACTCGTATTAGAAAAAGCGAGATGGGAAGGATGGGGCA
>CAITIF010000096.1 GCA_903892365.1 uncultured Pirellula sp.
GCATCGTGGTGGATTTTCCGGCCCCGTTTGGGCCAATCAAACCAGCAACGGTGCCCCGCTCGACCGCAAAGTCGATGTTGTCCAGCTTGAAATGCTTGTACGATTTGCTAACACCCTTCAAGGATGCAGCGAACACCGTTTCCGTCGCACTCGCCAGTTCTGATGTCATTTGCCACCTTTTTGATTCTGTTCATATGCGTCAGCAATTCGCCGTTGCATTTCGGTTTTAGAAATCCCCAGCAGCAAGCCAAGACTAACCACTTGCTTTAAATGGTCTTGTAATTCACCTTCCTGAACGGACGCTTGCAATCCAGGCCGATCTGCCACAACCGACCCTTTGCCTTGCCGGGTCGCGATCACCCCATCGCGTTCCAATTCCAGATAGGCCCGCTTGATCGTAATGACACTCACCTGAAGTCCAGCAGCAAGCTCGCGGATCGAAGGAAGTTCCGCCCCAGGCGCTAAATCGCCCACCGCCACGCGTCGCTTGATCTGCTCTATCACTTGCAGATACAGCGGCCGTGGGTCACCGAGCGAAATGGTAATCCAGCTGTGCATTGTCATATACACAGTATATACACAGCAGCGTCAGGCGGGAATAGCGTTGCTGCAAAATTCGAAAAATCAATCGGTGGGAAGAAAAACCCAAAGCGATGGGCGACCGCAATTGCAATGGACAGCACGTCCCAGCAATCCAAGCCCTGCACTGCTGATATAGATCGAAGTGCGAGCAGCATCCCAGAAGCCCAAGACCTGATGTGAACGTGGCCCATCAAGCCGGTTCTCAACGCTAGGTACCGGATGAAAAATAGTCTCGACGATCGATGGCCGAATTGGCTCGCCGTCTTGCAACCGATCGAGCCTTTCTGTGACCTCGCGAATCAGGGCGACTGGATATCCGTCCGCTTGAGTTCGCTCGTCAATTTCGATGACTCCTCGACGGCTCAGCGTTGGCAATGTCAGCAGCCCCACAAACGACCAAAGGCTGAACCATAGACTGAATTGAATTATCCCCCAAGCGGTGCCAAGTTGTTCGCCGCCAACGAGCAATGATGCGGCCAGCAATCCTGTTGCCGTAAACAACAGCGCAAGTACACGCCCACGTAACCAACTTCGGGTCGTCACCGCCAATGTCCTCCGATGCAGCGCAAGAACAGTCCCTTCCGGCCCAAGCACTTCTCGCCAATGAGCCGGAAACAGTTGCTCCTTTGGAGTGAACACACCGGTGAACCCGCCGGTAAATCCTTCATCTTGGCACTGCACGTTGAAGACTGCTTGCTGGTTAACCATCTTTCGTTCAGTGGATCGTGAAGAAGCGTTGGTGACGTGAAGCCGGGATGTCCATTTTGCTACTTGCAAACGAAAGTAGAGCATCAAAAATGCGATAGATATGCCTGCGAGAACACTGCCTGCGCTACCCACATATCTGCCGGCGACCATCAACACACACGCACTGCCCAGCAATAGAGCGCCGTGGACCAATGCGCCTCGAAGCAGACTGCTTACGAAAAGTCCTAGCGACGGATGAGAGCGTCCAAATCGTTTGGGCAGCCAATATCCCCCCAGAAAATCAAAAGGAAGCTGGATCATCATGTAGATGGCAAAGAAACACGCCAATCCCAAGGTCTGACTTCCCATGGAAGCCTCTGCTTCAGGCACAAAACTTGGCTGGAACCCTGTAAAGAGCAGCAGCGAAACAAGAGTTACCATGGTGCCTACGCCCGAGATCCCCAGCCAAAGCCGTGCGCGTCCGTAGCCCGGCACGGTCTTCGAGCTCTCTGCCGAAACCATTTTTTCTGACTTGGCGTTCGGGACCTTTACTTCAGACGGTGTCAAAACAGCATTGTTCAATTGAGCTTTCTCCGCGGCTTTTCTTATACCCTTCAGCATCCCACCAAACACAATATTGTGAAGCGGGACGACTGAGTACCAATACAAAATTCCCAATAACCCTCGGGGGCGATACCGAGCAGTCATGGTCAGCCGTGTCCTATCAATCTCCCCATCCGAATGGAGATCGAAGTCGAGCATTGCGACCCCAGGTAATTTCATTTCGGCCAATAATGACAACGATCGGTCGCGATCGATGCCGACGACTCGCCAAAAGTCGAGCGTTTCTCCGAATTCGACTCGTTCACTGTCCCGTCGCCCGCGACGAAGCCCCGGGCCGCCGACCATCGTATCCATCCAACCGCGAAGGCGCCACAGAATATCACCAGCATACCAGCCGTTTCCTCCGCCAATTCGACATACTGAAGCGAAGACAGCAGCTGGATCTGCATGAATGATTACCGAGCGTTGGTCGGTAAAAACTTTCCCTCCCGACCAATGGGGATCACCTACAATCGGTCCAGCAACCGACCACCTGGTTTCCACATCGTTCGACTCAATCTTTTGCAATGCCCGCCTGATTGCCTCGCGAACCCCGAGCGATTCGTGCGGCATCATGTGTTGGGTTTTGTCGTCTGTAACGACAACACGATTGCGAAGACCTTCGGCAAGAGGCCTCGCAATTTTGTACGAAACCGGTGTCACCAAACTGATCCAAAGCGAACTCAGCTTCGGAGTCAGGATGGGTACAGGCACGATCCATCTCTTTGGGATGTGCAATTCTTCCGCCATGATTTTCATCAATTCGCGGTAAGGCAAGATATCGGGCCCGCCAATCTCCAGCGTTTGACCGACTGTCTCAGGGACTTGCAGGCAACGCACAAGCCAATGCAAAACATCGCTAATGGCAACCGGTTGCGATTCGGTCGTCACCCAAGAGGGCGTCACCATCACTGGTAGACGCTCCACCAAATAGCGCAGAATCTCAAAGGAGGCGGAACCAGATCCAATAATCATCGCAGCACGAAATGTTGTGACAGGAATTCCTGTTCCGCCTAACGTGTTTTCGACCTCGCGGCGCGATCGCAAATGCTGACTGAGCCCGTCGCCAAGCTCACCCAAGCCGCCCAGGTAGATAATCCGTTGTACTCCCGCGGCCTTTGCGGCCA
>CAITIF010000097.1 GCA_903892365.1 uncultured Pirellula sp.
GAGCATCTACAACATGATCGCCCACGATCGGTTCGCGGAGAAAATGGCCAACGAGCCGTTCGATCCAGATGGTCCTCAGAAATCGATTGTCGTTCTGTCGATCGGCACTGACGCAAGCGACCTGATTGTGACCAGTGGATTTCGAGTTTGGCAACGCAGCATCCCGATCGGTGGGAACCATTTTACGCGGCAGTTGACCAAGGATTTAAAACTGACTTTTGCCAAGGCTGAGCATTTGAAGCGAAATGCTATGCAAGCGGACGATCCGAAACTGGTCTTCCAGGCGATGCGTCCTGTTTTCAATGACATGGTTACGGAGGTACAACGCTCGTTGAACTTCTTCAAGACATTGAACAAGAAGAGCGAACTGGAATCGGTTCTTCTGTTGGGCAATACGGCAAAGCTTCCAGGACTTCAGCAATTCCTCAATAAGAATCTGGGAATTGACGTTGATTTGATGGACAAGTTCCCGAATTTGGGAGGTTCGGAAGTCACAGGCTCGCAAGCATTTAAGGAAAATGCGGCGGCTTTTGGCGTGGTTTATGGTATTTGCCTGCAGCTGTTGAAGCAGGGACCGATGAAGACCAACTTGCTTCCTCGGGAGATCGTAATCGATCGTGTAATTCGGATGAAGAAGCCATGGACGGTGGGTGCACTATCTTTGCTTTTGGTGGGAATGGTTACTAACCATGCAACGATGGGGCGTGTTCTGAGCGTTGTCGACGAGCCCAAATGGGAGAAATCCGAAAAGGCAGTTGCGGCGGTTGAATCAGAATCGGGACGCGAGAAAACAGAAGATTCGACTCGGCGTAGCAAAATCGAAAAATACGAACGGGTCGGGGAGCAAGTGAGTTCGGGAGCTTCGCGAAGAGTGATGACTCTGGAGCTGTACAAAGCGATCGAAGCCAGTCTCAATCGAGATCCTGCATTGGTGGATAAGACTCCCGCAGAACTTCCGTATTCTGATCGTCTCGACTTTCATGTCGTGAGTGTTGAGCAGAAGTTTGAGAAGGAGCTGGAAACGTGGTTCAATGCTGATGTGGCGGAGAAGTACAAAGAACAATACAAGACGCGGTTACAACTGCTTAAGAGTCCCGATGCGGCAAAAACGGTCCAGGAGCCTGTTCCACCAGCCGGTCAAGGTTGGGTCATCGAGTTGAAGGGATATCACTACCATAACGGAGAGAAGAACAAAGGGGAGGAAGGGGAGGCTCACGTCTTAAAGTATTTGGTCGAGTTTCTTGAGAAGCAAAGCATCACTTCACCCATCAAGGACTCGGACGAACGCTATTCGTTGGTCGACTTGGGTATTCGATTGCCGGTGGTAAGAAGCGTTCGAGTGAATTTGAAAAACACCGTACCCAATCCTGAGTATGTGAAAAGGCTGGCTGAATTGAGGATGGAGTCTGGCGTGTCTGCACCCGCAGGCGGCCCTGGCGGCAGCGCCGGTCCCGGAGGTAGTGGCGGTCCCGGAGGTAGTGGCGGTCCCGGAGGTAGTGGCGGTCCCGGAGGTAGTGGGGGACGTCCGGGAGGTAGTGGCGGGCCCGGCATGGGAGGCTCGCCAGCAGGTGGTTCAGGTTCGGGAATGATGGGGCCTGGAGGTTCTTTTGGTGCAGGCGGTTCCGCTAATAAGCCAATTTTGGATGCAGATGGTAAAGAGATTCCTAGCGAGTTGCCTGCACCGCGTTGCGATTTTGTGGTTCAATTCGCTTGGAAACCAAGATTTGAAAAAGAGGGCGGAAAAGAGATGAAAGGTGGGATGCCTGCCCCCGAAGCGTCCGGCGATGCAACCGGGACCGAAGACACTGGTTCGGCGACAGGTGCTGCAGCAGCTCCGAGCGGCCAAGAGAATCAAATGCAAGAAAACCCTGAGAACTAAGTATCGATGGATGACCGTGACGATGCTACTTGGCTAGAGAGGCCAGAGCAGTCCCCCCCTTTTCAAAGCTTGAGTAACGACAAGTTGGTTTATTTCTAGGATTGAGATCAAGATGGACGCGATTAAGAATTTTTGGAAGAAGATAGCCCCGCATCAATTTTGGATATTATCCGGATTGGTTTTTGTGGCGTCGGTTTCCA
>CAITIF010000098.1 GCA_903892365.1 uncultured Pirellula sp.
GCCTAAGTCGTTCGGCAACGGTGTTATCTTCGCTCAAGATGAGCATTGCATCGGCGCTGTCGCACTGCAACGCAATGCGAACTCCCATTTGCGAAAGTGTCGTTCTCGGTAAAGAGTAAGCGCCGCCCAGAGTTTGCGACGCAAGAATCAAGTGCACGCCAAAAGAACGCCCCTGCCGAACGATTCGGTCCATCAACAAAGACGCTTGTTGAGATACCTTATCATCCTCTACAAACAGTTCCTGGAATTCATCGATCAAAATCAAGATTCTCGGTAGAGCGTGCTCGGGGTGTTTCTTGGCAAGACTGCCCAGATCCTGAACTCCCCACTGCCGAAACGCTTCGCCCCGAGCCGTCAAAATCCGATCGACATATTCGAGCGTGCTCACCCCAAACTCACGCTTGCTTTCGATTCCAATCACGTCCGCATGGGAGATCGCAGATTCGGCGTAGACTTGAAACTCTACCCCCTTCTTAAAATCCAAAAGCACAAGCCGCAACTGGTCCGGACCATACTTCATGGCAGCGCTGGTGATCAAGGTGTGCAGCAAAGAAGATTTTCCCGAACCCGTTTTGCCCGCAATCAATACGTGTTGAGCGGTACCTTGCCCCAACTTTAAAGAATGAGTTCTTCCGGAGTCCGCAATTCCAATGGGAATGGCAAGCCCATCAGCACTTCGCGCTTGTTGCCGTTCTTGCTCAGCAAGCTCGATCGATTCAAAAGGAATGACGCGTTTCCCAAGGTTGGTTGTCGCTTCCACTTGATGCTCCATGAGCATTTTCAATCGCTCCTCGTCGGGCGGAGACTCGATCTGCAATTCAAATTCCGCCAAGTCAGGATGATCGATGGTCACCAAGGCTGCTTGTTGGTCGCCCTGTTTCGAAGGAGCAAAGTTAAGCTTCAAGCCAAACTCGCGCACCTTCGCTGGATCTGCAAAGGTCGGCCAAGCATGGGTGTCCGATATCTGAAGAATAACTCCAACACCACATTTCCCTCCCGAAGAGAGAATGGAACACAATGACTGCCAAGCGTGATCATCGAGCCCAAAAGGAAAATTGGCCCAAACAATCAACCGGTATGGTACGGCCATCGGCCCAGCGACTTGATTGTATTCAATCAAGTTCTTGTACTTGTCGCGAAGGCTCTGTTGGATGATATCTTCGACATGCCGCGCGGCTTGCGACAACTGCTCTGCGATGTGAATTGGCTGAGTCCAGACGCGGTGATTGACAAGGGATGGATCGACATCTGCTAAAGACATCAACCAAGAAAACTGCTTACCTAACCCCTCGGGATCAATGATCGTTACATTGAGACTGCCTGGCGGTAATGACGTCTCCGCCCGTAGCACCGTGTTGCGAAGCAAATCGTTCGACGCTTGCTTGCAATCCGGATGCGTTTCCAGAATCAACGCTCCATGGGACAACAGATCAAAGAAGACTGGCCAACGCACTCCTTCGTCAAGTCGCGTTGCTGGTAGACCATCTAACGCAGGGCTGAATGAGGAATTGGGGTCGATTTCCCCGATCGGCCACGCCAAAGAATTCCCTTCACGGACCCATGTACCTTGACTAAAGCTATCGGCGTTCCATGTCGGAAACAAATGCTCCCTTGCTGTTTGAAGATGCTCCATACGTCCGACGGCACCATCGCAACCAAGACGCCATCGCTTCACAACCAACGCTTGCGATTCCACAAACCGGCTCTGCAGATCCTGAAGTCGCGATTCCAAACTGGACTTCGCCAGCTTGACTTCCTCGACCTGCTGTTTGGATAACTGCTCGACTTTGGGCTTGCGATCCGAGTCGATTTTTCCATGCTGAGTCACTCGGGTCTGAGCAACCTTCTCGCGATGCAATGCACTATTGCGTTGAAGTGATGCCAGATTTTCATTGTAATCCTCCAGCAAGCGTTCTCGATTGGCCCGATGGTCCGACTCCAATTTCGCTTGATTCTCAGCTGTCAGTCGCTCGCGACGCCCAAGTTCATTCTGATAGGATGCATCCGCGATACGATGGCCAATCGCAAGAATTCGAAATGCCAATTGTTCTTGCTCTACCACCGCAGGAAACAATCGACGAATCGTTTTTGCGACCAACGGTGCGGTGCTGAAGTGCAGTAACGCTACAAACACAACCGCCGCCACCACCCCTACCAAACCAATAATAAGAGGCACAGCTGCAAGGGCCCAAGCCACCGCACCAGCAACGGCTCCTAAAACTAACCCAAGGCACAAGAACCAAATCGAGCCAACGAATCGCACGATCGGATGAGAACGTAATCGATTCATCTCGCGCAGCATGTTCGCTTTGGCTGTCTCAAAACGCGCTGATACTTGCTTGAGATCCTGGATGGTCGATAGATCTTTGGTCGCTTCGTCCGAAAGCTTCCCTTCCAGACTCTGCAATTTCAAATCACCCGTTTTCAGCCCCACCCATTCGCGGCATTCGTGAACCAGCTGGTCAAGCGACAATCGCTCCTGTTCGAGCTTCCCTTTGACGCTATCCTTCGTTTTTTGTAACGTCGAGCGGGCGTTCTCCAGATCCGTTTTGAGCTCCTCCGAAGCCGTTTCAAAACGACTTTTCATGAGCCCTTTTTCTTGAATAAACGTCTTCTTCAGTTGCTTGGTTTGTTGCAACTCTTGATTTCTGCTTTGTAACGTCTCTCGCTCCGAGATGGACAACTGCCGGTCCAGCAATTCGTCCCAGTTGGTCATCGACGCTCGATAGTCACTCGCGTGTTTGGCCTGCATGTGACTTTGCCCAAGAGAATAGTCTTGCAACAACTGCTCTCGTCGAAGCTCTAAAGATTTTTGATCCACCGATCGAGACCGGACCAGCCTGTCAATTCTTGTGCGAAGGCCTCGGATGAGGCGAATTTGACGTCCAAACAATTGTCCTTGCAGGTGTCGGCTCATGGTTTGAATTGCAATCGTTGAAGTGCGGCGAGCGATTTCGATTCCGAAATTTTGCAGAGCAATTCATTGTACGCACAATCAGCCGAAAGAAACGAACATCTCGAAAGGGGGCGGAAATTTTCCAGCCCGCTCCCCCCTCACCAAGCCTGCTGATCACTCGACCGACACGACCTCGCCACCGCCGCGTGTACCCAAGGCTCGCCAAACTTGTTTCGTCGTCGTGTTGCTAAAGCCCTGAACCGATCCATCCATCATGCAAACGTTGACCAGCCCGGTATGCCAACTTCTTGAGGTTAACGATGCATAACTTGTCCGAGTTAAGCTGGATCCTTCGGCCTGAGAACTGTAGTCGATGTTGTACAGAACGCCTCCAAAGGTATACGGGACTCGAGTATTGGGAGGAAGCGTCGTCGTGAACCCCGAATGAAAGTTGTGCCCATTGGTCCATTCCGTCCGGCCCGTTCCAGTTCCATCCGCCAAAATTCGGTCCTTCAGACCCGAATCGGCTACCGTCGCAACGTCTTGGATCGTCTCGGGAATGGCGGTCGAAGATGGGCCGGTATTTCGAGTGTACGCTTGCCAGGCATGCACCTCTGCCGACCAAAGTGTATTGCTTGTTCCGTCCGTAAAGGCCTGAATTCCAAGCATCGAATTGGGATGCGTTGCACCATCGCCACCTTGCCGGGTCACGGGATCGTAAACAAACCAAGTTCCCAAGTTGAAAGCATACGTGGTTGGAAACAGATTCACGTTGGAGGTATGCATCCTCTGAATCCCGGCTTTGGGGTCCGAAGGACAACGGTAGGTTGGGATGGACAATCCACTCACGATGGGCTGCAAAGTCCAAGACACGGACATGTCCACTTGATTGGCCAACGTGTTCTGTTCCAAGTAGGGGAACAGCCGGCCATGAATGCTCCATGAGTTGTTGTTGGTCCGAGTCGGATCGATGCAGACGCTGGGAGGAACGCGACGGGTTGCCGATTCATAGTTGAGCATCGCCAGTCCGATTTGCTTCAGATTGTTGCTGCACGACATCCGTCTGGCCGCCTCGCGGGCTGCCTGTACGGCCGGAAGCAACAAGCCCACGAGAACTCCAATGATCGCGATCACCACCAACAGCTCGACCAGCGTGAAAGCTGCCCTAGAACCAATCTTTCCTTGGTGCAAATTGAAACGGACCATACTCTTGAACCCCAATCCCAAAACGATCACATCGACAGAACCGACTCTCATGCCATTATGAATTCAAAACAGGACTGACGAGAAGGGGAATCATTGGCCACGAACAAAGATTGTCCACACGGATGCATTGGAATAAAATGGCGGGGCCGCTGATCGACTTCATAGGGTGCTTCTGGTTCGAGGATAGCTTCGAAGTTCTAACCCGAAAATGCGAACAAGGAATGTCGAAA
>CAITIF010000099.1 GCA_903892365.1 uncultured Pirellula sp.
GGCAAGCGCGGCCTCTTCCGTCTCAAGATGCCTGAAGGTGTTGATTGCATTGACAGCCGCGTCAAATGGCTCGCTGAAACTGAAGTTGGTCATGTCTCCAACTACGAGTTCTGCATTTGCTTTCTTCTTTTTCAGCTTCTTCTTGCAGTACTCTAAAGCGGTCGAATTCAGATCCAAACCGGTCATCTTGTAACCACGAGGAGCCATGTCGCAGATCAGGCGACCCGAACCGCAGCCCAGTTCGAGTACGGTTTCAACGGGGAAAGGAACATACTTTTTGAAAACATCGCCCAGAAATTCGGACTCCTTAGGTGTCTCTTTCAAAAAGCCCATCTCATACAACTGAGGATAGTCATACCAGGATTTGACGGTTTCCGTCTTGACCTTACTGGGTTGTGAAGTCTTGCTTACTGGCTTCTTGCTTTCGGCAACTACTGGCTTTTTCGTTGTCAGGGTAGTGGGCTCTTTTCTGCCTTTTTTTGAGGCCTTGATCGGTGCCACTTTGGTGGCGGCCTTTTTCTTGGATAGGGATTCAGCTTTCGCGGAAGCCATTGCTTTGGAAGAAAGTGCCTTTAGTTGAGTAGCTTGCGTGGTCGATTTTTTCTTAGCCAAAGGAAATGCCCTCGTAGGTTCGTCCGTGTTGTTGCTTCAAAAGGATGGATGGCAATGCACCGTTATGCACTACCAAAACGTCATGATGCGTTAAGTTGTAAGCGGTAGCGGGCTTTCTGAAAACTCGTTCCAGCAATCTTGCCAGAATTCTCGAGAACTTGGTTCGTTGGCAACCAGAATACGAAAACGCATTCGGCGTATCACTCCTTTTTCCATGAACCGCCCAAACACCTTCATCTGAATCCGTCGATTTGGGCCAGAGCCTGTCTCGCTGGCTATCTTACAATCAGCCAAATCCAGGGGATGGACTAGCAAAGCAACACGACACTTGGAGTCCAGCCAAAATCCATTTCCTAGCTGCGAAAACAAGTCGCCTTCCAGGGTTACATTCAGTTCTGGGTGAGAATTCAAAAGCGATGTTTGAACACTCAGCCAAACTTCCAAAGTCAACAAACTGCTTTCTTTGCCAGATTGTATTCCAATCTCATGATTGGATCGAATGTCTAACTGGTAGCCAAAGGACCATGGAGCACGCTCGGGGTAGCTAGCGATCACGTCCCCTTGACGAACATATGCTTCACCGAGCGAAAGCCCGATTTCCGGCGAAGGGATCGACGAGTCGACAGGACGAATTTGGACGAACCCCTTCGTTTCTTCCTCGGTGCTAGTAGAGTCAACAATCCTAATCGAAGGACTAAAATCTTGGAGGCATGCGACAACCCTGATGGAGCTTGTTTCCAAAAATGCGTTGTCGTCTCGAAGGTTCCAAGTCATAGATCCACACTCTAAGCACGGTAATTGGTTGATCGGGCATTCAAAAATGATTTCTGGGATCGTAACATAACCGCACCTGACGCGAGTAACAACCAATCCCTGGAACCTTTACCCAGACGATCGAAAATGATTTTTTCAACAAATGATGCCTTGAAAATTGCGGTCGATGCATCAATATTGGCTGGCATAATTCTTCGGGACATGCTAGAGTCTGCTTCCTCGCGAATGAAAGCCCCTTAGGACCTGGTGACCGATGCGGACCTTGCTGCCC
>CAITIF010000100.1 GCA_903892365.1 uncultured Pirellula sp.
CAATTGCTTGACCTGTCATGCGAACCCGCAGAACAAGTCTCCTTTTCGGGTAATGCGAGTTCAGATGCCCTACAGCAATACACGTGTTCTGAGCATGTGGAGCTATTCGATTTTGACATCGATTGCTATATGCACGTTGGCAACGTCGTTGTTTTTCATCCACTGGGTCCTCAAGAGCTTGGTGATTCGCCCGCTTAGCTACCTGAAGCAGGTGTCGGAGGAGATCACGCGGGGGGATACGAAGCTTCGATTTCAATTAGAGACGGAGGATGAGTTTTTCGAATTGGCGGAATCTTTCAATCGCATGCTCCGTCACTTGACCGAGACTCAGGACCAACTCCAATCGGTCAATAAACAGTTGGATTTACGGGTCGATGAGCTGGCTAGAGTCAATTTGCAATTGTTCGAAGCAAATCGATTGAAAGGAGACTTTATGGCCAACATGAGCCATGAGCTCCGTACGCCATTGAACAGCATCTTGGGGTTCAGTGAAGTGTTGCAAGGTTTTGAAACACTCACCGACAAACAACGGCGTTATGCTTCTAACATTCAGAGCAGCGGCCGACTTCTCCTGGACATGATCAACGACATTTTAGACTTGGCCAAGGTTGAGGCCGGGAAAATGGAAGTGAGGCTAACCGAGTTTTGCGTTCTTTCCGTCATGGAATCGCAATGCGAAATCCTTCGAAAAATGGCAGAAGACAAGAACATTGACCTACGAGTGGATACGTCGCAAACCGAAATGCGAATTACGCAGGATCAAGGTAAATTGCAGCAAATCTTGACGAACCTACTTTCCAACGCCATCAAGTTCACCCCTGAAGGGGGATTGGTCACGGTCAGTTGCGAATGGTTAAATGAGAGCGAATTCTTCATGTCGGTTTCGGACACCGGGGTCGGCGTAGCGGAAACCGACCATGAAGTGATTTTTGAAAAGTTCCGTCAAGCGAATGGAATCGCGGGGTCCGATGGACTCACCCGAGAGTTTTCAGGAACTGGGCTGGGGCTGTCAATTGTCCGGGAGCTGTGCCGGCTCTTGGGGGGCGACATCACGCTCAAGAGCCAATTGGGGTGCGGTAGTACCTTTCGGGTGGTTCTTCCTAAAAATTACGCTACTTTTGCAAATGGTTGATCCTTTTGGAAAGGGGATTCGATCACATACTTTATTTATCTGAAGAAAACGGGATAATGCCTTTTTCTGGTCACCCAACCCCAACGAAGCTTTTTCCTAGCCAATGGCTATTACGTACAAAGACAGCGGTGTAGATCTCGAGCTTTACGAACAAGCCATGCAGCGTTTGCCTCGCTTGATGCATCGCACTTTCACTCCGCGCGTTGTCCGCAACGATGGTGGATTCGCAGGCTTGTATGCATTGGATTTCGCGAAGTCCATTTTTTCGAGGAACTACCAAGAACCAATCTTGGTTTCGGGAACCGATGGGGTCGGTACCAAGCTGAAGGTGGCCATTAAAGCGGGCTACCATGGAACGGTCGGGATCGATCTTGTCGCGATGTGCGTCAACGACGTTTTGTGCACGGGGGCGGAGCCTTTGTTCTTCTTGGACTATGTTGCCATGTCCAAAGACAATCCCCCTTTGCTGGAAGAAATCGTTAAGGGGATTTCAGACGGTTGTATTGATGCGGAGTGCAGTCTGCTGGGTGGCGAGACTGCCATCATGCCCGACCTTTACCAACAGGACGACTACGACCTCGCAGGTTTCTGTGTTGGAGTCGTCGAGAAAAAGAATTTGATTTCAGGCAAGGAGATTGCGCCAGGGGATGTGATTTTGGGCGTAAACTCGTCCGGAATCCACTCGAACGGATTCAGTCTTGTCCGCAAAGTGGTTTTTGAAGCGGCAGGCTTGAGCATGGACACACATGTTGAGGAGCTTGGTGGCACGGTTGGAAAGACTTTGATGACCCCCACCTTGATCTACAGCCGCTTGACTCGCGCAGTCCTGAGCCATTACAGGATTAAAAACGTCGTTCACGGGATTGGGCATATCACCGGTGGTGGACTTCTGGAAAACACAGAGCGGATTCTGCCCTCCCATGTGGACTTGGTTTTCGAACGAGGCTCTTGGAATGTTTTGCCTGTTTTTGATTGGATCGCGCGACTTGGCAGCATAGAACAAAATGAAATGGACCATGTCTTCAACATGGGGATTGGGTTAGTATTGATTGTAAGCCCGTATTACGCTGCAAGTATTAAGTCCATCGTGGAAGCCCAGGGGTACCAATGTTGGAATATTGGCAAAGCAGTTAGCGGTGTGGGAAAAAGTCGCTTCGCTTCGTAAAACCTCTCACATAACAACAAGTCATCATCCTTCATGCGATGCCCTTACTGCTACAGCGATAATGATGGTGTCCGCGACTCCAGAATCGTGGAAGACGGCAAGGCGATACGCCGGCGTCGCTTTTGCAATCAATGTCGGCGCAGATTTACCACCTACGAACGGGTGGAAGGTCTATTGCAGGTCCGAAAACGAGATGGAACCTGCCAGGATTTTAGTCGTGCCAAGATAGAGCGAGGCTTGCGTGCTGCTTGCTGGAAACGCACGTTCGAACCGGAAGCGGTCGAGAAATTGGCTGCTGAAATCGAATCGCACATTCTTGATAACTATGAAAAAGAAGTTACCAGCGAAGAGGTCGGGAACCTCTGTATGGAATATTTGCGCGAAGTAGATCAGGTTGCATTCGTTCGGTTTGCCAGTGTTTACCGAAGCTTCAGCGATGCGCAAGCGTTCGTCGACGAATTAACGCCCATCTTAAAGCCGAAAGTCAAAGCGAAAAAGAAAAAATAGGCAAAGATGGCTCCGCTTCCTAAATCGTTTTTACTTCAGCCCGTATAAGGTACCGAATGAATCTTCCGCCCTCGGCAATCATTACTGGCATCACTGGCCAGGATGGTTCTTACTTGTGCGAGCTCTTACTGGACAAAGGGTACATCGTTCATGGTATCGTTCGACGCAGTAGTTCCTTGGACCGCCCGCGTTTGCTGAGCCATTACAACGATCCGGACATTTATGGGAAGCGTTTGTTTTTGCACTATGCCGACCTGACAGATCCAACTTCCATTCGCCGCATTATCGCTCAGACGGCACCGATCGAGTTCTACCATCTAGCCGGTCAGTCGCACGTCGGCTTGAGCTTCGAGATTCCCGAAAGCACATGCGATCTCACGGCCATGGGCACGCTTCGCATTATGGAGATATTGCGGGACCAACCAAATAATCCACGATTTTTGCACGCGAGCAGTCGAGAAATTTTCGGTACCCCCACGGTTTCGCCTCAAGATGAAACCACTCCTCAGAATCCGAACTCGCCCTATGGGTGTGCGAAGTCCTTTGCGACGCAGATGGTCAGGGTTTACAGGGATTCCCATGGGTTGTTCTTTTGCAACGCGATTTGCTACAACCACGAAAGCCCACGCCGCGCTGAGAACTTTGTCACTCGGAAAATTACACTTGCGGCTGCGAGGATCAAGCTTGGCTTACAATCTAAATTGATGCTTGGTTCGATCGATTCCGCGCGAGATTGGGGATACGCCAAGGAGTATGCTGAAGCCATGTGGCGGATGCTTCAGCATGACCAACCCGATGACTACGTGCTGGCGACGGGAACAAGCTATACCGTCCGTGAGTTTGCGGAAGCAGCTTTCAGTCATGTGGGGCTAGATTGGAAGGAGTATATTGAACTGGATCAAAGGTTCATTCGACCTGCCGATGCGGAATCGCTATTGGGAGATGCTTCGAAGGCTCAACGTGTTCTAGGCTGGACCGCGCGAACCAAGATGCATGAATTGGTTCGAATCATGGTGGACTATGACATGGATCGACTTCGTCAGTCCAAAGAAAGAACATAAAGCTACCGTGGAGACGCAAAAGAACGTATCGGGGAAACTGGAGTTTCTGAAGGCGACTGCGATCGGTGGCATCTTTTTCCTTCTGCCGCTCATCATCATCGGAAGCTTTCTGGTGAAGTTGGGTCAGTTCTGCATCGTAGCAGCAAAGTCGCTCGAAGCTGTGGTTCCGATTCAAGCGATCGGAGGCCATGTGTTGCTGTTTGCCGCTGGTCTTGTGGCGGTCGTCGCTTGTTGCTTTTTGGCAGGTTTGGTCGCGCAACGGTCCTTTGCAAAGCGTTTCACCGAACGGATTGAGAAACAGCTTCAAATCGCTTTTCCCCGCTATACGATTGTGAAAGACCGGCTGTCTGGAAACATTGGTGGAGAGCATTTTAAGTCGGAATTAAAGACCGTTTTGGTTCGTGGTCATGACGGTTGTTACCGACTGGGCCTCGAAGTGGAGCGGACTTCGGGCGATTGGGTAACCATTTACTTTCCAGGTTCGCCTGATCCGTGGGCTGGTCAAGTTGCCATTGTTCCTGACAGCCAATTGCAAACACTGGAAGTGGATTTTATTGCCGCAATGACCACTCTGGAAAAGCTTGGTCGGCAATTTCAAGCAACGACCAAAGCGGATTTGGTTTTGCGGAACAAGCAAGAAGGCTAATTTGCTTTAGCTTGTCTTGAGCACTTCGAGCACGTATTGCATGTCTGCGGGCATGGGGGCTTCGAAGGCCATAGGTTCATCGGTTTTCGGGTGCACGAATTCGAGACGATGCGCATGAAGCGCTTGTCTTTCCAGCACGATCTCTGCATCG
>CAITIF010000101.1 GCA_903892365.1 uncultured Pirellula sp.
CGGCCACATTGGCGACACTCAGTCCAAGGCCAGTTAGAACCATCCATTTTTCGCTCGATGGGCTTTCGCCTTGATGGATTCTCTTGAGCTCGCTGAACCCCAGTGGGATCGCAAAGATGGCACAGAGGATTCCACCGATCAGGCTAATACATAGCACCCAGCTTAGAATCCCAAGAATCAGAACAACGACTCCTCGTCCGCTCGTAGGAGCAACCGAGGACCGATTGGACGCTACCGGGGCGCTCAACGAGTGCGGGGAGTTCGCGAAGACATTTTTAGAAGCGGCTTCTCTTTTTTGTAGCAAACGCCACGCAGGAATTCCAATCCAAGCTTCTTGGTCTTGCTGTAGAATATGGCATCGATCATCCAACCTGTTCTGTTGAATCCAGTCCAGAACGGTAACAGCGTCCGCGGGCCCGTATTCTTCTCCACTTGGAACACGAACCATGAATAGTGGAGTAGCTATTTCGGTCGAGAGGGTTGGAATTGGCTCGGACGGCTGAAGCGAACTCTGCAATTCATTTGGCCTTAAAGGCGTCGCGAACGAATCGGATTCGGCAAACCGAAGAGGGTTCGCGTACATTGTTTCCGGGATTGGAGTTTCTGGGATTGGAGTTTTAGGCGAGGCAACTGGATTGTCGGGAGCTCGAAATTGGGTGGCTCGATTTTCGATCGTTGGTGCGGAGCCAACCAGATAAACCGTTCGGCAATGGGGGCATCGCGCCTTTTTGCCGATACAATCTTCCGCAACGCGAAGGGTTTTACCACATCCTGAACAAGGGGTATCGATTGCCATGAGTGACGTTCAAGGAACTAGGTTATTGGATGCTTATCGGGATGAAGGTAAATAAATGACTTACCTAGTCGGCCACCATAATTTCCGGCGCGAATTTTGTGCAATCCTTCGACTGGCAGCGCGGCAGCAATGGCTGCGTAAGTAGCCTCGGCAACTTTCTCAAGGCTTTCCCCGTTGATAATGATCTCCATAATGGAAACAACGCCATCCGGCACCAGCGATCTATCGCCAAGCTTGGCTTTCAGGGTTGGGCAGTACTCTGCATAGGTGCTGGCGATCAAGAATTTGTAGCTGCTGCCCGCCTTGCTTGCGCTGGCCGCAACCCCGCCTGGAAAGGTGGTGATGACACCAGGATACAGATCTGCGGCCACAGCCGCTCGATCGGCAGCTTCAATAGCGGCTTCTTCCGAAAGGCCCAAGAACCAAAGGTTGCCACCCATGATTCCATCTGCAAAACCGAAGCGACGGCTCAGGAAAAATTCTCCACCAAGTGTTGGTATGGTCCAGCCTTTTTCGCCGAACATCTCGGTACGGGTCTGATACCCATCGCCAAAGAATGCGATCTTTCGTCCCAACTTAAAGTAAGGATCGGTATGAAGAGCATTAAAGCACCGCGTTGTTGGACAGGTTAATACGTTTTGGCTGAGCCGGGCCAACAGAACGCGTTCCAAATGCTCCACTCGGTCTTTGCGAAATCGAGGGATATGGAACTGAAGTCTTGCCCCAACACGTCCATCCGGCGTCTCTTGGCCGGGTGATTTTCCGTCTAGTAATTGTTCCACTCCGGCTTCGCAATCGCACATGATGGTACTGCTCGCGTGCCCGGTCGCGGCTTGGCAGGCTGCCATCAGCCATTTTTGATCTTTGGCTGTTACCAGGACAGACGCATATAAACTGCGAAAGGCTTCTGCGTAGGTGTCCTCCACCAGGGCTTCCCACCGGGGATCATTATTCC
>CAITIF010000102.1 GCA_903892365.1 uncultured Pirellula sp.
CACTCTGCCCTGGCAGAAATTGAAGAGGCAAAACGCCCATTCCGACGAGATTGCTTCGGTGAATGCGCTCGTAGGAAACAGCGATTACGGCCTTGATCCCCAACTGCAGCGTCCCCTTGGCAGCCCAGTCCCGAGAAGAACCCGTTCCATATTCCGCACCTGCCAAAATGATCAACGGAGTACGCGTTGCTTGGTACTTCATGGAGGCATCGTAGATGCTCATTTGCTCACCCGTCGGCAGATACCGAGTCACACCACCTTCGATGCCAGGGGTCAATCCGTTGCGGATACGGATGTTCGCAAAAGTTCCGCGAACCATGACGCGGTCGTTGCCACGTCGAGCGCCATAGCTGTTGAAGTCCCGAGGATGAACGTCATTCTCAATAAGGAAGCGCCCCGCAGGTCCATCCGTCGTGATCGAGCCAGCTGGCGAAATATGATCGGTGGTTACGGAATCACCGAGCACCGCAAGAACTCGAGCACCTTGCACGGAACGGATCGAGCATTCTCCTTGAGTAATCCCTTCCAAGAAAGGGGGACGCTGAATGTAAGTGCTCTTGGCGTCCCATTGGTATAGCTCGCCCGGCGTGATTGGAATGGCATTCCATGTTTCGTTGTCCGTGAACGCACTCGAGTACTGCTTGATGAACATTTCTGGCTGAACGCTCTCTTCGATGGCAGCCAAGATTTCTTCATGGGTCGGCCAAATCTCCCGAAAGAAAACCGGCTTTCCTGACGGATCATGTCCGATCGGTTCGGATTCGAAGTCGATATCCACTGTTCCTGCAATAGCATACGCCACCACCAAACCAGGGCTCGCAAGGTAATTGGCTCGAGTGTGCGGATTGACGCGGCCTTCAAAATTACGATTCCCGCTGAGTACTGCCGCTGCGACTAGATTGCCTTCGGTGATTGCATCCGACACGGCTTCTGGCAATGGCCCACTGTTGCCGATGCACGTGGTGCATCCATATCCCACCACAAAGAACCCTAATTGCTCTAGGGAGCTCAATACATCTGCCTTCGTCAAGTAATCGGTGACTACTCGAGAACCAGGTGCTAGGCTTGTCTTCACGAATGATTTTACCTTGAGCCCGCGTGCGACCGCTTTCTTTGCCAGAAGCCCAGCTCCTAACATGACAGAAGGATTGCTGGTGTTGGTACACGATGTGATGGAGGCGATCACTACCGAACCGTGTGCGATCTCGGCAGATGTGCCTCCCGGTGTGCTGTTGTCTTTTACCTTGGCGGTGGCGTCCAGTTGGTTCGCTTGCAAGCCGAATCCGCGTTCCGCGATTGGAGCCGATAGCGCCTTTGCAAACGAGGCTTTGACGGTCTTCAGAGGAACGCGATCTTGTGGTCGTTTTGGACCGGCCATCGCTGGTTCGATCGTGCTGAGATCCAAAGTTAGCACCTTGGTGTAGCTCAGGTCATTGCTACCATCGACTCGGAACAGTCCCTGTTCTTTGCAGTAGCGTTCGACCAGTTCGATTTCGTCTTTTGTTCGGCCCGTACGACGCATGTAAATCAGCGTTTCGTTGTCTACAGGGAAGAAGCCCATGGTCGCACCATACTCAGGAGCCATATTGGCGATCGTTGCACGGTCTGCAAGGGACATGCAAGAAACCCCGTCGCCAAAGAACTCGACAAACTTATTGACCACCCCTTCTTTGCGAAGAATTTCGGTGACTCGCAGAACCAAGTCCGTTGCTGATGCGCCCGGAGCAATTTTGCCGGTTAACTTCATACCAACAACTTCCGGCATCAGCATATAAAGTGGCTGGCCAAGCATGGTTGCTTCCGCCTCGATACCGCCAACTCCCCACCCCAAAACTCCCAGGCCATTGATCATGGTCGTGTGCGAGTCTGTACCGACGAGAGTGTCTGGAAAGGCAACCGCCCCCAAATGATCCTTCCCCAAAAACACAGCTTTCGCAAGAAACTCCAAGTTGACTTGGTGGACGATCCCAGTGTTAGGTGGCACAACTCGGAAGTTATCAAAGGCTTGTTGGCCCCATCGCAAGAATTCATAGCGTTCTTTGTTTCGTGCGAATTCAACTTCGACATTCTTGGCCAACGAGTCAGCAGCACCGAAGAAATCCACTTGGACGGAGTGGTCGATTACCAGGTCGACGGGGATCAGAGGATTGATCTTCTTGGGATCTCCTCCCAGTGCATTCATCGCATCTCGCATCGCGGCAAGGTCGACAACGGCGGGTACCCCTGTGAAGTCCTGCAGAACAACGCGAGCAGGCTTGAACGGTACCTCCAATTCGGCTGGCTTGGCGGCGTTCCACTTGGCCAGATTCTTGACATCCTCTTCGGTGACTTGATATCCATCGCAGTTGCGCAATACCGCTTCCAACAGAACTCGGATAGAGAACGGAAGCCTAGAAACCGCGGCAATACCAAGATCTTCTAGCTTTTGGAGCCGGTAGATCCCGAGCTGACCTTGAGGTGCGTTAAAAGTGTCACGGGCTCCAAACGGATCTGCGATTCTTGAGGTGGTCATAATGATTGGTCGGCGGGAAGGAACTAACAAAACATCGGCTGGACATTGTACAACGCCCCGCCAAAAGAAAAACGGCCCGTGCAAGATACCTCGCACGGGCCGTTCGAATTATTTCGATTTCTTGGAAAGTTCTAGCCGAACCATCAAAAAATCTGAGACTTCTCGTCTCGATTACTTGCAGCCGCAGCCGGAAGCAACTGGTGCAGGAGCTGCA
>CAITIF010000103.1 GCA_903892365.1 uncultured Pirellula sp.
CGACGAACAAAATGATGGACCGAAGTGCTCGATCATGGCGCGCTGGCGTTGCAACGTTCTCTCCTCGCACTCGGTCATCATAGCCGACTATGAAGTCCTGGGTTTGCAAGTGACGGTCGCCACTATTTTTGGAAATTGTTTTGGGGCCTACATTTTTGCTTGGTCGTTTTCTAGGTGCCAGCAACGGAGTCGGGGCGATGTTCGCTCACCTTATGTGGCGAATATCGAACCGACGCAGTGGATGGCACCGGTAGCGTTTGTTCATAAACTCAAAGGGATCGTGATCCCACCAACTCTCTTACGCAATTGTCAAGGATGATTGATTAGGCGACTATTCGAGGTGTGAACGCATTTCACTCTTGGGTACCTATGCTCGCATAGGCTACGTTCCCTCAGTTATCCATGCACGGTTCAATCCATCGCTTGGTTCGATGGTTCGTTCTGTGGTCTGGCTGCAGCTTGCCTGGAGGCTTCTAGGTGTTTCGCTACCGAATGGTTGCTTCATACCGTGAGCAGCAAGCTACCTTCCGCTGCGATCCGCGTACTCTTTAGGGCGACGTGTCTGACGATTCGGTTATCTTGCGATAACGTCCTTGGGAATCGTCAGCGTCAATCTTTATCGGTGCTGGATCGGTGGGGCAGGTCTTGTCCTTGGCTATCGTCGTCTGTGCTCGGCGGAATTCGGCTCCTGTGAATTCGGTTATACTTCGGTCAGGTCGGTGAAAGGAATCATCTGGGTAAAGTGGCTTCGAGGTCCGATTCGTTACGTCGATGGTAAACATCAGCCACCGATACTGGTTGTCCTCGAAGCCATGGTCTAAAAAGACGAGCAAGGCCTATTCGTTCTACGATGTTCTCGTGCTGTTACGCGCGAGCATCAGACAGCCGATACTGGCTTTCTTGCTCGCCGTGGTTTCGTTGTTGTTTTGGTGATGGTCTTCTCGGGAGTCGGTTTGAGTTTTGAAGAACTTGGCTTGGCCTTCGCTTGAGGTGACCTAACTGCTTTCTTTGCTTTTCGCGATGCTTTGGCTTTGGTCGTTGGTTTTGCTGCGGTGTTGGCTTCTGCTTCTTTTGCTTTCTTAGCTTCGCGTCTGAGGCGGCTCTTGCGTTGATCCGAGTTCTCTTTAGGCTTCATCGATTGAAGTGACTCTTTGAGACTGGGGTTCATCCGTCCGTACGTCTCCGTGATATCGATCATGGTCTTCGGATCCCAGTCTTTTTCATCACGAAGCATCGCCCAAGCTAAGACTGCGATCTTGCGAGCAAGTGCCACGGCTGCCTTCTTCTTGCGAGTCTTCTGTTTACCGCAGATGCGATCGTAGATTCCCTTTGCCCATGGGTTGTACTTTAAAGACGCCCAAGCGCACTCCACCAAGATCGTTCTTGCTAACGGATTACCTCTCTTGGTGATGCGGCCATTGCGATCGGTCTCGCCAGATTGAAATTGACGAGGTACGAGCCCAAAGTACGCAGCGACTTGTCGACCGTTCTCGAAACGATGAGGATCATCGATGCACGCGACAAGGATCTCAGCCGTTCGGGGCCCAATACCGGGGATGGTTCGGAGTCGGACAATGCGAGGATCGTTCTTGCCAAGTTCTTCGAGTTTCTTGACAACACACTGGAGTTGTATCGTTAGCGCATCGAGCTGAGTCAATTCGTGGTCGAGTTCTCCTTTCCAAAGCTCTTTCGGTTCGCATTCTGCCAGCGGCTTTCGGAACGA
>CAITIF010000104.1 GCA_903892365.1 uncultured Pirellula sp.
TGTTGCAAAATCAAGATGCGCGTCTTGTTTTCGATACGAGGAATGTTGCTACAAAAGCATCGATCGATCGGGCGGTAGCAACCATAGCATCTCTGATTGTGCATTAAAATCGATCTGGCAAATTCAGGAACGAAGACGAGGTGCCGTTGGCATCGGTGCCACGATTCGTATTTAACAGGGAAAACAGGCCTCTGCTAGCCCGATTTTCTCACGTAAGGCAATCGCACGATCAATCGAGGTCTCAATTTGCCACGGACAATAACGTCGCAGTTGGGTAGGCAATTCTCAATTCCTAATTGGATTACTCGTTTTCCTAGATGCAGAAAATGCTTTGCAATAGTATGGCAATAAGTATAAAGAGACACGTAATACCAACGGCTTAGCTGGCACGAGCTTGAAACGGCTCCGCTTATGATTCGGACGCTAACCGTGATACACTCTTTTGTAGGATGTAACTGACGTTGCTCGCGGATATCGGCGATGGGCTAAGATCGTACCAAGGTACACTCCAGCATTATTTCTTAACTCTTGGAGCCGGCAGTTCGCGTCCCGATTGAAACAGGGTCACCTTTGGGCTATTCCCTTTTTCTGGAAGCTCGAACGTCAGCGTTGCATCCACAAGTTGGTACTTCCATTCGGTTTCGCTTTTGGGAATCAACGCCAAGAATTGTTGACCAGTCAACTGAGCCATCATCTTCCCTTCCTTCACTTGAACCGTAATGATGGCCCCGGGAGCTAATTGGTACTTCCCTTCCAAACGTTTTGCCACCTCGGGCTTCACCTGGAACTCGGCGTCAAATGAAGTTGGCTGAACTTCCATTCCGATGACGGCTCGAAAAATCTGTTCCGTCAACTGATCCAACTGGGGATTGGCAGTATTAGAAAGTAACACAACGGCGGTCTTCAACGAACGGTTGATCAAAATCATCGAATGATATCCACCCGTTTGTCCATTGTGCCATCGCGTTGCTCCATCTTGGGCAATCATCCATCCAAGACCCATCGCATGTTGTCCACCGACCGCCTCCTTCTGCTTTTTCCAAGCGAGCTCAATGGCCTTTCCCAATGGTCCCTCCGGTGGATTCAAAACTGCTTTTGCAAACGTCAGCATGTCATCCACGTTGCTGCGAATGGCACCACAACCGGCCAACGCATCAAAATCCCACGAGCTATCTGGTAGCAGGGCTAAGTTATGAGGGGGAGCAAATCGTGATTTCTGTTCTGAACTTAGGGTGATGGAAGTGTCCAGCATTTGAAGTGGTTCTGTGAGCTGCGTCTGGAGAAGCTTCTCGTAGCTTGTGTCCGCCTGTCGAGCCAACAAATCCCCTAATAGTCCGACCGCTAGATTCGAGTACTCGTATGCATCCCCCGGCCTTCTTTCTGGTTTTGCCGATTTCATGTATTTCACCAACAACGGACGGTCGTAATCGATGAACGGATTGGTTGAGTCCTTGGGTGCGATGTTCAATGGCATGACTGGCAACCACGACACATGATGCGACAAGTGTTTGAAGGTAATCGACGAACCAACCGCAGGATTTTCATTTTCCAGCTCCGTCATAATAGTACTGATCGGGTCGCCAAGCTTTAGTTTGCCCGATTCGACGGCCTGGGCCAACAGCAGGGATGTAAAGACTTTGGAGATGGAGCCTATCTCGTAGATGGTCTTGCTGTTTGGCTTCGAGTCATCTGTCGAATCTAAACTGCCGAAGCTTTTCTCCCAAACTTCCCCATTGGATAGAACGCCTATCGAAATTGCATTGAACTTTTTATTCTCGCGAAAAGGCTCAACCAGCTCGGTGATTTTCTTTTCGTACTTGAAGGGTTCCTGCGCAACACTGGTGAGATTACACAATAAAAGAAACCAAGCGAGCATACAGTACCGTGCCATGATATATCCCTTAGCGAAAAAGAACTTGATTGTGCTGTTGCCTAAAAATAGACGCGGTTTCGCTGGCCTTCCAATTGAAAATCCGCGTGTGTCCAGCTCACTTGAAGGTCATTCTGGTCGTCCGAAAACTCGCGAACAATATAGCCGCGTTGGGTTGCTGGGGTATCCGTGGGTGGGGTTCTTGCGGCTTTGGAGATTTCCCTTTCGTCCAAGATGGGCGCAAGCTCAAGCATCTGATGAAGCCGATGGTGATACCCCTCGCTCGATATTTCGTGGTACCGAAGATCAACTTTCTTTCTGGCTTGCCAGCTTGTTTCGCCCTTCATTTGATGCAAGATCCACAGTTTGCTTAACCAATCGATGCGCCCAAGCATGGTCCGCGGTAAATTCGACTCGTCTTCCGTGGGACGCAATTGATTGAGAGTGGTTTGCCATTGATCCAGAATTCGCCATGCCTCTATCGGGACATTGGGATGCGTTTGCAAAAAGTTTCGTACCTCGGACGCGTAAGCATGCTGGATATCCAAAGCGGTCCACTGAATGTTGCTTTTGCCGGGGACATGCGATAACAACATCCAGTCTTTCGCGAATCTTGTAGTGGCTTCGACGACGTTCTTCAATCGCGGGAGCTTTGCATTGCCCTGTTCGATCAGATCAAGCACCAGAGCTGTCGATCCAAGCCGAACATACTGGGACTGCTGGCACAGGCCCGAGTCACCGATCGCGACTTCGATCCGTTGACGTTGTCGGAATAACTGAAAATAGTTACCCAAGGTCCATACTGGCCCCGTGCATAGCCCCCGTAACAGTCCATCGCAACGGAAAATGGGCCGCTCGTTACGGTAGCTTCCAAATCCAATCACCGAATTGACCAAGGCAGATCGGACGCTGACCCAGAAACGGTTTCGTCTGTCTAAGTAACCTGCACCATCCACAATCGATCGGGAAGCGAAGAACGCAGATAGATTTCTGCGGTGAGGTATAAGCGCAAAGCACCGAATGTTCAGCCACAGCGCTGCCACCAAAGGTAAATGCAGGATCCGCAACCCCATCGCGCAAAGCCCAAGCCAACGAGGATGAACGCCCCAGAAATTTCTAGCCTCGAGCGATTGCCGTTCCGTCGGTTTTGAGCTTCGCAGCCACCGACGCTTGACCGCGGTCCATGGCGTTGTCATCTGGCTCATCAACCAAATCAAAAGAAACCAAATGCCCGCTAGTAGCCGATAGGAAACCAAAAGAGGAAGCATCCCCACAAGCCCCAGTCGCCAGCCCAGCAACCATCCTTTGGATGCGATTTGAAGCTCGTACGATTCGTGCTGACCATACGTGTTGCCCCGGGAATCCGCACTCCCTTTCAACAGTTGGGCGTCGTAGGTGCTGAAGGCTTTGTGAATGGAACGGGACAGTATCCGCTCCATTGCAATCTGATACGTCAAAAGCTCTTTGGGACTTTTGCATTCCGGGCTCGCGGCTTCCAACAAAACATCGCGAAGGTTCATTGACAGGCCGTGTTCCAGGGAAACACACCCACCATTGGCTAAAAAAACTCGGTAAGGATTTCGGAAGCTCTTGGCAATTGGCAGCTCTTGCGAAAGGCAGGTCGAAAACCTTTCGAAGTCAAACTTCACTTGGTCGACCGTCTGGTGCGGAGTCCGATACAGAACGACGTACTCCGTTTCCAGCCCCATCAAACGGGATAAAAGGGGCTGTTCACTCGCCGACGGAGCTCGCTTGGCTCTCTTCCAAATACTTTTCTGGTTCCGAGGAACTATCTTTTTCAATCCAATTCACTGTGCCTTCCAAATCGGACGCGTTCGATAAACCGGGCCTGGAAGCAGCTTCGGCGTTTCCAGCTCCGGGCGAGTTAATGTGGGAGAAAGTTACATTCGCAGGATCTAGGGGGCCCATAAACGTCTTGTTCCTCGAGGACTCTTCTAACAATATCTTTATTATCGTGGTGGCAACAGAAGCAAATCAAGAGATTCTGTACTCCAATCACGTAGATTTTAACGATAAACGCAAGAGGCCCATGGAAGATCTTTTGCTTTTCCCTCTTTTGATTTTCGTAGCTTGAGTTAGTATCTCCTGGAAATAAACAGCTTGGAAAGTAAGTTCTGCTACTTCATCTGCGTCCGCGAATCGGAATGAGATTCCCCGACTTAGGTTGATTCGAACCAAACTTTCCTACGTTTCTGAACTGCGGGTTGCAGTTCGGGTGCTGGAATTTTGGTTTACATCCCTAATGTGTTATCGAGGAATTTTATGAGCTCCCAAGAGCCTAGTGTTGGTATTTCTGCGCCCGTAGATCTCAATTCTGTGGATTTGGCTGCTGCCGGTTCGACACCCGTTGAATCGACTCGGGCGGAATCGATGCATGTCGAATCGATGTCTGTCGACTCAATGCCCGTCGAATCGGGGTCGGCCGTTCTGGATCCCAAGCAAGCCGATGAGCTTAGCATGATCGCTAACGATCTTTTGGCCGGAATCTCGGACGAGATCACCAAGCCGTCCAAGAAACAACGTGCTGCTAAGGCTTCCTCCCCGAAACCGCAGTCAGCCACGCCAGCGACCACCGCCGCGCCAGCCATCCCTGCATCTGCCAAAGCGACCAAGCCAAGCAAGCCATCGGACTCTTTCGATTCCGACATGGATGAGGATGTGCTTTCGGACGAACCTTCGGATGAAAGCTCCGAAGAAGTTAACGACGGCAGGATTACGTTTTATGACCTGAAGCTGCCCAACGAGATTTGTAGTGCTCTGAAAGCTTCGGGATACGAATATCCGACCGCGATTCAAGCCGCCACCATCCCGGCCATGACCGAGGGTCGCGACGTTCTGGGGCAGGCTCAAACGGGTACCGGAAAGACCGCCGCGTTCGCATTACCGTTGCTAAGTCGAATCAATGTCGAAAATCCTGCAACTCAAGTGTTGGTGCTTACGCCGACCCGCGAACTTGCCATCCAAGTTTCCGAGTCCTTCCAACGTTATGCTCAGCACATGCGTGGATTGCGAGTCGCCCCGATCTATGGCGGCCAGGCCTATTCCACTCAAATCCATGCTTTGCAACGCGGGGTACACATCGTTGTTGGCACTCCTGGTCGAGTCATGGATCACATGCGCGAGAATCGTTTGCGAGTCGATACGCTGCAATGCTTGGTCTTGGACGAAGCAGACGAAATGCTGCGGATGGGATTCGTGGATGACGTTCAGTGGATTTTGGACCAAACACCTCCTGGCCGTCAGATCGCTTTGTTCTCGGCCACCATGCCTAACGCGATTCGTGAGATTGCCGACAAGCACCTCAAGAACCCGCATGTGATTTCCATCGACTCGCAGCAACGAACGGCAGAAACCATTCGCCAGCGATTCGTATTGGTAGAACATCGGAGCAAGTTCGAAGCCCTTCTGCGTATTCTGGAAGCAGAAGAACGCGAAGGCATGATCATCTTCGTGAAGACTCGATTGGCAACCGTTGAACTGGCAGACAACCTAACCAAAATGGGACATGCTGCCGTCGCGTTGAATGGCGATATCGCCCAGGCACAACGTGAACGAACGGTCGATCAATTGAAAGAAGGTGTCTTCGATATCTTGGTGGCTACCGACGTTGCCGCTCGTGGATTGGATGTTCAACGGATCACTCACGTTATCAACTACGATCTGCCGGTCGATTCAGAAGCCTATGTGCACCGTATCGGTCGAACGGGCCGTGCTGGTCGAAGCGGCGCTGCGATCGTCTTCATCGCACCACGTCAACGCGGTTTCTTGCGTGAAATCGATCGGGCTGCGGGACAAATGATCGAGCCGATGGCGATTCCCACCGCCAAAGAAATCAATGCCATGCGAGTCAGTCGCTTTAAGAGCAAGATCGTGGCGGCTTGTGCGGAGAACGCAACACCTAGCCCGCAATTCACGATGTTTGAAAAACTGATCGAACAGTGCATGTTGGAAAATGATCTGACCGCCGGGAAGATTGCTGCTGCCATGGCAATGGTGGTGCAAGGCAACAAGCCATTCTTGGTCGAAGACGCAGGGCGTTCGGGACGTCGCGATGTGTTTGCAGACGAAAGCGGTCGCCCCGATACGATGACGCGTCGCGATGGCCGCGGCCGCGAAGGTGGACGCGAAGAACGACCGGGCCGAGATTCAAGAGCCCCTCGAGATGATCGAGGACGTGATGACCGCGGTGGACGTGATGACCGTGGACCAAGAGGTTCCTTTGATCGCGGGCCAAGAAGCGCCGAAGGCTTCCGAAGCGACAGTCAACGCAGCGATGCACCTCGATCCACCGGCGGCTCGTCGGGCGAGCTCGAGAGATTCCGAGTCGAAGTTGGCCGAGTCCACGGCGTAAGGCCTGGTAACTTGGTAGGCGCGATTGCGAACGAGGCAGGCATCGATTCCGCCAGCATCGGACAGATCGCGATTTTTGACGAGTTCAGCACCGTGGACTTGCCAGCAGGAATGCCGCGTGAAGTCTTTAAGACTTTAGGCCGAGCGTGGGTTGTCGGTCGCCAGCTTCGTATCTCTAAACTGAGCGACCATCCAAGCGTTCGTGGCGGCGGTGGCGGCGAGCGAAGCGATCGCAAACGCCGATCCAAGCAACTGAACTAGAGTAACGGCCGATCACTGAACAGAGCGACCGTCGGGCATGTCCCGACGAGTCGCAATAAGTCTGGTGGGTTAGTTGAAGCAACACCGTTCACACAGTTCTGATTTCTCGCGTTTACATCATCCCGCCCACACCCTGAGGTGCTTTTGCTGGCGTATTCGAACGGGAAGGTCGGATATGCTCTTTGGATTGCTTGCCCAGTAGCCGCAGCAGTTGTTCGATTTGCTCATGAATGGAATCTGGTGCATGCACCACAAGTAGCGATCCAAATACGTCACAGGTACTATTGCCGCCCGCCGCTTGCCAATGATCGGGCTCGATAGACCGTTCGATGATTTGTATCAATTGTTCAGCGGTGCTGTTGTCCGGAAGAATGACGCTTAAATCATACGTCCGCACTTGTCCTTTGATCATTAGCTTACTTCGTACGACCAATACGTCATGGTCGATCTCATAGGCAAGATGCAAAGGCTCTAAAATATGGTACAGGGCGTTGCGAAGTGACATGGATTTGAGCTCCAGCGTGATTGGCACGTCTGGTGTAAGACTCTCTTCCTCAAGTGACCTTTCATCTAATTTCAAATCGAATTCCAATTTCTTACCCAGTGCCGCGATGACCGCTGAGAGCGGCATTTGGTTAAAACTAATTTCATCAATCACTTGTCTCAAGGCCTCTCTAATCATCTCGGTCTTGGAATCGTCAGAGCTTCCGCCTTTTAGCCATGTGGGCAGCTCCTTCGGCTGAGTCCAAACGACAA
>CAITIF010000105.1 GCA_903892365.1 uncultured Pirellula sp.
GGCAGTTTAGTGAGCGAGCGGTTCTCCAGACTCCGCTCGTCGAACAAGCGTTCCGACTACCCCGTGTACTTTGCCAAATCATGCTGAGTCCAGTTGCGCAGTTTACGAAAGTACTTAGTTCGTTCACCCAACGGCTGTATATTCTTTACTCTTGATCCACGTTTTATCATCTGCGACTTAGACTCCATTGCCCATGGATCATAGGAGCATATGCACTCAAAAAGGAGTTGGGGGATGATTCCGATTCCTAGTACTGGTATCAAGTAGGCCGTAACAAGCGCCAGCGCAGTTACGGCAGCCCCACCGGAATCGAATGCCCGAAACCGAACCAGTCGATCACCCTTGTCATCCATGCCGTAACTGCGCCCAAAGCGGCTTGTTACGGCCTACCGGTAATTGCTATTTCGCTTGCGTTCCGCCTGGCGGAATGATACAGTTTTACATATGGAATCTGCCCATATATCGAAACTGTTCTCCATTTTGGAAGCAACTTCCGGCAAGTTGGAAGGGCGTTCGTTGGCTGAATTGGCCGCTGAGATCGGTTTGGCAAAATCGACCGCGCACCGCCTTCTTCAATCCCTCTGCTCGCTGGGGTATATGGTCAATACGGGCAACGGCATCTACAAGCAAACTCCCTTATTTCGTCAACTCGCAAGTGGTTTCGACGATCGGCGGCTAGTGGACTTGGCCGCAGCATCCATGACTCGACTTCGGGACGCATTTGACGAAACGGTGAATCTTGCGGTCATGCGTATGGAACGCGTGGTCTATTTGAGTGTGCTACCAAGCAGCCGTCCAATAACGCGAACCGTACATTCAAACATGTCGGACCCTGCGTTAAGCACGGCCTTGGGACGAGCCATCATCGCTTTTCAGTCTCGCGATCGGCAACAATACGTGATTCGAAAAGTTGTCTTAGAAAAGCGAACTCCTTACACCGTTGTCGATACAGATCAGCTGGAAGCCATCCTGGATCAAGTTCGAAGGGATGGGTGCGCGATCGAAGAAAATCAAACAGATTTGGGCGTCATGTGCATTGCCGCCCCGGTTTTCGATGCGGAGTCCGTAGTGGCCGCCATCAGCATGGCATGTCCGATTGCTCGCATGGATCCAACCAAAACACAAGCATCGCTCGCAATGATTCGCGAGATCTCGCTCGACCTATCGGAACAACTTGGATTCCATACGGTCGGCAGCCCTGCATGACAATTCCCACCCATACCAATTCCCTTATGATGCCGTCGATGATGGAAACAACGCACGTGACCTTGGATATGGCACGCAACGAATTGTCGGTTCCGCTTTTGTGTGATGCTCTGGATGCTTTGGGCTTCCATCATCAGTCACCTCGGTTGCCGTTTCGACATCAAACCGCTCCCTTTGGAGCTCCTGCTCCGATGCTGATGGGATTCTGTAAAACCACCTTGTGGGTAGATATGGCGCACGTGGATCCTAAGCCCTACGAACTAGAATTAGCGGCAGTGGATAGTTGCAAGCCAGAAGATGTAATTGTCTGTGCAGCAGGTGGCTCGTTTCGTTCCGGGATTTGGGGGGAACTACTGAGTACAGCCGCCAGAAACACCGGTTGTGTAGGTGTTTTGGTCGACGGTGCCGTTCGCGACATCCATAAAATGCGCAGTATGGAATTCAACGTGGTCGCACTGGGAACTTGCCCCTACGATTCGAAAGACCGCCAGCGAGTTGTCGATTTCGATGTGGCGGTCGAAATCGGTGGAGTGACTGTGCATCCTGGTGATCTGATCGCCGCAGATGAAGACGGTGTCGTCTTTGTTCCCAAAAGTGTGATCGATCAAGTACTAACCGCCGCATGGCACAAAGCCCATGCTGAAAACCAAGTCCGTGACGCGATTCAAGCCGGTATGACCGCTTCGCAAGCCTTTAAAACATTCGGAGTTCTTTAGCTATGATGATCTTTGATGCGCATTTGGACTTAGCCATGAACGCGATCGATTTGAATCGCGATATTCGCCAATCCGTCGACGATATCCGCGCTCAAGAAACCACGCTGGAAATGACGGAACTCGGGCGAAAGACCAACACCCTGAGCTTTCCTGAGCTGAAGCTATCCGAAGTGGCTGTCTGCCTTGCCACAATGATCGCTCGGATGGAACAGCCTATCAACCATTCGTTCGGCTGGACAAGTCCTCATGCATGCTACGGTATGGCCCATGCCCACTTGGCTTATTACCGAGCCATGCAAGCTTCCGGTTATCTGCGCATGATTCGAACCAAGCAAGATCTGACAGCCCAGATCCAAGCCTTTCAAAGCGATCCAGCCTCTGCACCTTTAGGCTTCATCTTAACGATGGAAGGAGCCGATCCAATGCTGACACCCGATACGGTCTTTGAATTTTATGATCATGGCTTGCGAGCGCTCGGGCTGACCCACTACGGTACCAATCGATACGGCGGAGGCACTCGCAGCGAAGTCGGATTGTCGCTAGACGCTTTGCAATTGCTTAAAAATTGTGAGTCGCTGGGAATCACCATCGACATGACTCATTTGTCAGATGTCGCATTTTGGCAAGTGGCCGAACATTTTGATGGACGCGTGCACGCTAGCCACCAAAATGCTCGAGCGATCTGCGACTGGCAACGTCAATTCAGCGACGAACAGATCCAATTGGTTATCGATCGCGATGGGGTCCTAGGCGTTTCCATGGATGTGATCATGCTGCAAAACGGATTCGTTCGCGGGCAGACAATCCCTACCGCAACGCTAGAACGCGCCATCGATCAAATGGACCATGTGCGATCGCTATCGTCCGGGTCGATTCGTCACGTAGGTATCGGTACTGATTTGGACGGCGGTTATGGTTGCGAACAGACGC
Source organism: uncultured Pirellula sp. (assembly GCA_903892365.1). Lineage (GTDB taxonomy): Bacteria > Planctomycetota > Planctomycetia > Pirellulales > Pirellulaceae > JBKCUI01. Next base: position 2,853 of record CAITIF010000105.1, read on the forward strand.
CTGCCGATCTCAATCGATACCGAGATTTGCAAAAAATGGTCGACATGATGCAGCGACGCGGCTACTCGGAC
>CAITIF010000106.1 GCA_903892365.1 uncultured Pirellula sp.
GGATCTCGCGAAGCGGATCCCTTGTCGGCCGCTCGAGCTGAAGAAAGGAGACCGCCTGAAGACGCCAATGCGGAAAGCCCGACAGCACTTTGTCCTAGATGAGTCAGAAATCGCCGTCTTGGAAGGAACTGCTGGTCGTTCATACATGCTCTCGCAATAGAATCGATGTTGATTGGATTTAGGTACCTAAGTCACCGAATAACGGTGTTGAGAGATAACGCTCGCCCAAGCTGCACATGATGGTCACGATACGTTTCCCTTTGAATTCAGGCCTCGCGGCAACTTGAGCGGCGGCCCACATGTTGGCACCACTGCTGATACCCCCCATGATACCTTCTTGCTTGGACAGTTTTCTGCCCCATTCGAAAGCCAGTTCGTCATCCACTTGGATGACTTCGTCGATGATCGACTGATCCAAGTTCTTAGGAATGAAACCAGCCCCAATGCCTTGGATACGATGTTTGCCAGGTTGACCGCCACTGATCACAGGCGATTGCTTGGGTTCGACGGCGATCGCTTTGAAGTTCGGGTTCATTTTCTTCAGGTATCTGGAAACGCCCGTAATCGTCCCGCCCGTTCCCACGCCTGCCACGATCGCGTCAATGTTGCCTGCGGTATCAGCCCAGATTTCGGGGCCTGTTGTCCGTTCGTGAACGGCGGGGTTGGCTGGGTTTTCGAACTGCTGAGGCATCCAGCCGTTAGGGTCGTTGTTGACCATTTCGGAGGCTTTGGCAATGGCACCGCGCATCCCTTCGGCTGCAGGTGTCAGAACAAGATTGGCCCCTAAGCCTCGAAGCAGCGACCGACGCTCAATCGACATCGATTCAGGCATCGTAAGAGTGAGCCGATAGCCCTTGGCCGCGCAGACAAAGGCCAAGGCGATACCCGTGTTTCCGCTGGTTGGTTCAATGATATGAGTCTCTTTGGTGAGCTTGCCGCTCTTCTCGGCATCTTCCACCATGGCCATCCCGATACGATCTTTCACACTGTGAAGCGGATTGAAGAACTCGCACTTCGCGAAAACCGTCGCGTGATCCGCAGGAACCAAACGATTGATTCGAATCATCGGAGTATTTCCAACGGTGTTCACGACACTATCAAAAGTCTTACCCAGCGCCATATTCTGTAACTTTCTTGCTTGAAAAGGGAAGCAAACGAATCAACAGTTGTCTCGTTCTTATCTTTGTTTCGATCTCGAAGCGAACCAAAAAGGGGAATCGATCCAGGTCTCCTTGCTTGCGGCAATGACGCGGGGCGATTCTATGCGACTTAATCGGCCAGCTTCTCAGGCTCCATCGGAATTGTTGAATCCAGATAAGGCCCTCCAGGAGCTTCATCTGATTTTGGTTCAGCGGATTCAGCGGTGAGCGGGGTTGATGCAAGGTTTGGATCTGTAGGGATCTCTTTTTCTCGCCAACGAGGCTTTCGTTGCCGGGCTTTCGGATGATGAGAAGCCTGCATGAAGGGAATCGATTTTTCGTCGAGCGATTTGCTTAAAGGCCTTGTCGCTGGCTTGACCAAAGTCGCCTCCAGCTTTTGTTCATCCAGCCGCAAAATCTCATTGATCTCGAACTCGACCTCTTGGCCTTCTTCTAAAAATCGGCCCTGAATTCCTTCCAGCTTCGAAAAGTGAAAGAAAACATCGTCACGGAAGTGGTCTGACTTGATGAAGCCAAATTTGCGATCGTAAATTACCTTTGCTACAAAACCAACTCGCATGGATCAACCTGGTCCTTCCGGACGGAGTCGTCCAACGCTGCTTTGAAAATATTTTTTTCTGCGAGCCGTCACGGCATCGCGATGATGACTGTCTGACAAGTCTTCGAGATTCGATTGGCAAAAGCGACAACCGATTTGTTCCAAATGGAAGCGAATATAGTCGGCTTGTTCATCCATCATGGCTCCGAGGAGATAGCTGCCCAGCAATTCGCGGCTGGGGCAGGTCAGGCGATGTCGTCGCCA
>CAITIF010000107.1 GCA_903892365.1 uncultured Pirellula sp.
TCATCCAGAAAGAAATTGCCGGAAGGCAAACTTTCGAGGCAGTGGCCTTGCCAAAAATTGGCCAATCGGAAAGATGTACACAGCAATCGTTTTTACTCGCAGGAAGGGAAGGCCACAATTGAATCACTTTTCGAAAATGCCGCCGGTCTTTGATTCGCAAGCGTATCAAAGTTACCAGCGCCAACGCCAAATGACTCTTGGTGATCTTTTGTTGGAAAACAGAATTGTTTTCCTGCAGGGGGAAATCTACGCAGGCAATGCCAACGAAGTCATTATGAAGCTGCTTTATTTGCAAAGCGAGCAACGTCGCAAGGACATTCACTTTTATATCAATTCGCCCGGTGGCGAAGTAGTATCAACCCTTGCGATCTACGACACCATGCAAATGCTGTCATGCCCTGTTGCCACGTATTGTGTTGGGCAGGCTGCCAGCGGTGCGGCGGTTTTGTTGGCGGGTGGTTCGCCAGGCAAGCGTTTTTGCTTGCCAAATAGCTCTGTGATGGTCCATCAACCTCACGGGGGAGTTCGAGGGCAGATTTCCGATATTGAGATTCAGGCACGCGAGATTTTGCGTATGCGAACTCAATTGAATGAAATCCTTTCCAGGCACACGGGCAAGTCGGCTGAACAAATTGCCAAAGATACAGACCGTGACTTCTTCTTGACTGCCGAGCAGGCCAAGGAATACGGGCTCGTCGACCAATTGTTGATGAAGACCCCAACCATTGATGAAGAGAATTCCTAACGCACTCAAAACTCGGAGCAAGTACTCAAAATGCCAATGATCCCTTATGTCATCGAAAAGAGCGGCCGAGAAGAGCGCGTATACGATGTTTACAGTCGACTTCTCAAAGACCGCATCATTTTCTTGGGAACTCAGGTCGACGACGACGTAGCCAACGCCTTGGTTGCCCAGATGTTGTTTTTGCAGTCGGATGATCCGAAAGCGGACATCCACTTGTACATCAACAGCCCAGGTGGAAGCGTCACTGCAGGAATGGCAATCTACGACACGATGCAGTTCGTTTCGTGCGATGTCGCAACCTATTGCATCGGCCAAGCTGCCTCCATGGGGGCTGTTCTGTTGACCGCAGGTGCGAAGAACAAGCGGTATTCACTGCCAAACTCGAGAATTATGATTCACCAACCGCTGGCTGGTATGCAAGGAACTGCGGAAGAAATCTCGATTCACCTCAATGAGTTCCAAAGGACGAAGCGACGGCTCAATGAAATCTTGATTCGTCATTGCGGTCAGGATCTTGATACGATCGAAAAAGATACCGATCGGGACCGATTCATGGATCCTGAAGAAGCGGTTACCTACGGATTAATCGACAAAGTCGTTGCGTCCATGCCTCGAGTTGAGCCAGCTTCCTAGTCAAAAACCTAGATTCTGCGTTGAGGATGCTCCTTTCCCGTCGAAAGTCAAATAAACTTTCGATGACGAAGTCGTTCACGATCAACCTGGCTGAAAAGATGTTGGATTTTCAGACTCCAGCCGAATTGGCTGGAGATATTGCCTGCCAATCTTCCGCCACTCGGATAACACACAAAGATTTTGCTGATCTTGGGTTACTCAAGCGACGGGGATTTGTGGGGTTGTAAGGAAAGGGTTACAATTCGCTGGCGATTCCATTTGTCCGGATGACAATCCCTAGTGATTGGCCCCCCTCGATGATTGGCTACGTCAAAAAGTGCTCATTTCGCTCCTTCTCCTCTTTTTGGAGTAACACCGTGCAAGTTAACGTTTCCGCTCGTCATGGCCACCTAAAACCCGAAGATCAGGCTATCATTGTCGAAAAGGTCGAGAAGGTCCGGCGTTTGTTTGATCGCATTAATGCGATTGAAGTTACAGTCGACCTAGAGCATCTCGATAAACCGACGGTCGAAATCAATGTGTCAGCTGAACACTCGCACGATTTCGTCGCAACCACTCAATCAACTACTGTTATTTCAGCCTTGGATTTAACCA
>CAITIF010000108.1 GCA_903892365.1 uncultured Pirellula sp.
ACCAGAATATCTCTGGCCAAGGCCTTCCGCAGTCGATTACAATGCAAGTGCTGCTGGTGGTAGCAATTTAACTCCCACAAATCTGAAGATTCGGCTTCGAGCCGAACAAATTCTAGGAAGATATGCTTTGCCAACTGGCTCAACTTTGCCTGCCGATTTAGTGACCACCTCAGGTTCCGGCCTCGATCCGCATATCACCCTGCAAGCCGCGCTACTTCAAGCAGACCGCATTGCCGCTGCACGGCGGGTCAATACCGCTGCGATTCATGAAAAAATGCAAACCTTCTCAAGCCGGAAAGCGTCAAGACTGCTCTACACAGACGGTCTCATCAACGTTTTGGAATTCAATCTACTGTTGGACGCCGAGCTTAAGTGGAGTAAACAATGATGAGCAATCAGGAGCGTCCAACGCCGGAGCAAATGCTCGCTCGAATTCGCTCCGATGCGAATCAAACAACCTCAACTTCGACGGAGGGTCAACTCCGATTGTTCTTCGGCTACGCGGCAGGCGTCGGAAAAACCTACGCCATGCTTCAGGCCGCTCAAGCGCTAAAGCGAGAAGGTCGTGATGTTGTCATTGGATATGTGGAACCTCATGATCGCCCGGCGACACAAGCTCTGACCGAAGGTCTTGAATCCATACCGTGCCAACAGCTGGCGTATCGCGGTTCTGTTTTAAAAGAATTTGATTTGGATGCCACGTTAGCGCGCAAGCCGGAATATGTTTTGGTTGATGAACTTGCACATTCCAACGCGACAGGGTGTAGGCATGTCAAACGCTGGCAAGATATCGAGGAGCTGCTCGCCGCTGGTATCCATGTCTTTTCCACTCTCAATGTACAACATGTCGAGTCCCTCAATGACGTTGTATCAGAGATCAGCGGTGTCCAAGTTCGGGAAACTGTTCCAGATGCGTTATTACAAAGAGCGGATGAAATAACGCTCATCGATATTTCGCCTGACGAATTGCTTGAACGCTTGCGCCAGGGGAAAGTTTATCTTCCCCAGCAGGCTGCTTTTGCATTAGACAAGTTCTTTCGCAAAAACAATCTTGTCGCACTTCGCGAAATGGCGTTGAGACGAGCGGCAGATCATGTTCACGATGACGTTGAAGTGGCTCGCTTAGGCTCCGCAGCAAGTCGACCTTGGCCCACCAATGAGCGACTATTGGTATGTGTCGGACCAAGCCCCACTTCGGCTAGAGTCGTTAGAGCTGCAAAACGCTTAGCGGATCGTATTCATGCTCCCTGGATTGCACTGCATATCGAATCGTCTCTTTCCGCCCAGTGGAGTGATACGGATCGACAACAACTGCATCGCAATCTGAAATTGGCGGAGAGCCTGGGGGCGGAAGTTGTCCAAGCTTCTGGCGAAGATGTCAGCCAAGAACTACTCGCCTACGCATCGAGTCGCAATGTCACTAAGCTGGTGGTCGGTAAAACAGGCGATAACAAGTATCGTTGGTGGCGAAAACAATATTCCGTTGTTGATCAATTGCTTCGCGACAGCGGAGACATGGATGTGATGGTAATCCGAGGTATAGATGAGCCGCGTTGGTCTCAACATCCCTGGAATTCCTACCGCGATAACGTCCCGATCTCTCGCTGGATTGAAGCTAGTCTTACTCTCACCCTAGCTACACTTCTTGCTCTTGCTATGAGTTTGGCAGAATTTTCGGAAGTGAATCTGGTGATGGTTTACCTTCTTTCGGTGGTTGCGGTTGCGGCTCGATGTGGCACTACACCATCCATCGCCGCTTCTATCATTTCGGTTTTAATTTTCGATATCCTGTTTACTGAACCATATTATCGAGTCACAGTCTATGACTCTCAGTATCTCGTCACTTTCGCAGTGATGCTCATGGTCGGGCTGCTTGCCAGTACGCTCACCTCGCGCATACGATACCAGGCAGAAACTGCCCGGAGAAATGAGCGACGTGCAGAAGCGTTATATCGCCTTAGCCGTAGACTGGCGAATACATCCAAGACAGCAGAATTGCTAAACGAAACGGAAACGCTCTTGTCAGAAGTATTCGATGCTCACGCTGTGATCTACCTTCCAAACGAGAAGCGGCAAGTGCGACCTATTTTGGGGCACACGGCAAGCTTTGCAGCAAGTGCTAAAGAATTTGCTACTGCTCAGTGGGTTCTGGATCACAATGAGCCTGCCGGTGCAGGTACCAACACACTTCCCAGCTCCGAAGCTCTGTATTTGCCACTATCGACACCGGAAAACGTCGCCGGTGTAATGGCTATCCAGCCTTCCAATCCAAAACAACAATTCTCTCTTGATGCCCACCAATTATTAGAAACCTATGCAACTCAGATCGCCTTTGCGATCGAAC
>CAITIF010000109.1 GCA_903892365.1 uncultured Pirellula sp.
ACCATGGTGCTGTTGCTTCGTTCGACGCTCACCTCCAATTCTCGCAAGAATCGGCTGACCGAAATCCAGAAGTCCTCGCGGACCATGACGATGGCTTGGACCGTTGAACCATCGCATTGCAGCAGGGCATCGGTCAACGATGCTTTGGCGTAATCCTGCTCCGCGAAGAGCCATTGCTCGAATTGATCCAAAACCAACAGCAGCTTGCCACCATTGCGGACCAGTTTGCGGCGGCGGATCACACTCAGGACTTCCTTGAGCGAAGCTCCCTCGGCATCGGGTATCGCTTTGCGAACAGCACGCAGCAAGCGAGTTTCAGTATCGTCCGGCGTGGCCTCGAGATAGATCGGAATAATCTTAGCATTTAAGCGCGGCAACAATCCTGCTTTCATCAGCGAGGATTTACCGCAACCTGAGGGACCGTAGACAAGTCCGACCTTGAAAGTCTTTTCCGGGTCCGTCTCTTCGATGCGAGTCTTCCAAAAACGCAGGCTTTCGGGAAGCCCTTCACGATCGAATGGACCAGGAAGTAGTTCGAGGAAGAAACTCGCATCGGAAGCGTCAAAAGATCGAAGCCCCTTTGGCACGATCCGCGTCGGGCCGGTCGGCGTCGCATCTGTGACACGCGCCGCCAGATCGACGGTGCTCGGAGTTACAGGAGTGATCGGCGTGACACCCGCCGGAGATGAGACCGCAGTGGGGCGCGTGCCTGGCGTCGGAGCATGATTCGCCAACAGCCAGCGAATCTCTTCGGCGAAATCGCGAGCCACCGTGAAGCGATCGCTGGCACGACGGGCCAGGGCCTTCATGCAGATTCGTTCAAGGTCCGGAGAGATCGTATCGTCAAATAACCGCGGCGAACGGACTTCTTCGGTTGCCACCAACATCATCAGATCATGCGTATTTTCGGAACGAAAAGGACGCCGACCGGTGAGCAACTCGTACAGGACAACACCCAGACTATAAATATCACTGCGATTGTCGATGCGGTGTCCTTCGCCACGCGCTTGTTCGGGGCTCATGTAGGCAGGAGTACCTGCCGACTCCCCCTCACGTCGTTTTTCCGTTTCGCGCAGTGCAAGGCCAAAGTCAGCTAGGTAAGGACGATCTTGGCGATCGAGCAGAATGTTGCCCGGTTTTATATCGCGATGTACGAGTCCCTTAGCATGTGCATAATGCAGAGCGTCAGCGATCTGTTCAACGATGCGAAGTGACAAAAGACGATCCGGACGATCCAGCTTGATGCGGGAGGATAGATCGCCACCATCGATCAGCTTAGAGACGACAAAAAAATCTCCCTCATCTGTTTGGCCGACATCGTAAACTGGGACAATGTTAGGATGATCAAGGGCTGCCACGATGCGGGCTTCGGTAAGAAAACCCTTACGCATGGAAGGATCGAGCAGCGAACCGAGGGTAACTTTGATCGCGACATCGCGATCAAGTTGCCCATCGACCGCGGAATAGACTGCTCCAAAGCCCCCTTTGCCAAGCAACGATACCACGCGATAGCGTCCGAAGGACTTGGGTAACTCTCTTTCACCCGCAACCTGAAAATCTGGTGGGGACTGAGTCTTGGGTTCGAAATGCTGCGTAGCATCGCTAACATTGGAACTTACCCCAGACATAACTGGGGGTTCGTCGTTGTCAGGTTGCTGGGACATGATGCATGTGTCCGATAAACGTTCTGAAATATCAATAAGGCGGGAATTGTATCAACTCGTCAATCCGATTGCATCTAATATGGCTACGATCACCACACTAACTGAAGTAAGGTTATCAAACTCAGTTTGATCCTCCGGTTACACCAACCGGCCGACGCCTCAAAATGTCGGCCTTTTCGCGTTTTTACGCTGTATTATCCAGGGTTTGCTCACCCTAGCCCAGTCTCAAAC
>CAITIF010000110.1 GCA_903892365.1 uncultured Pirellula sp.
GAACCGGGGATGCGGTACCCTTTGAGTCGGCCGGAGTCGAACCATTTGCTGACGGTTCTCGGGGCCACCTTGCAGATCTTCGCGACCTGGCCTGTGGTGAACACCTTCATATTTTTGGTCTCCGTTACCTTCCAATAGTGAATGAGTCCGGACTGAGTACGATGCGTACTCCTTCCATGACGGTATTTGCCCTTGCTGGTCCAAACGGTGACCGCTTACCTTTCAATCAATAATGATCGATAGGTGTGATCCCCCGTTTGTTCACAACTGGGTCCGGGCATTAACATCATTTCGAACAACCGCTGCTCGCTACGAAAAGCAAAGCTCCGTCTCTGCAATTTTCGTTTCGAACCATTCTGCTTTTGAACCGACTCGAATCCTCAGCTTAAGCATTTGACGAGCAACCGCACCCCTACGACGGAACGCATTTACTCACTCCAAGCATTCGAATTCGGTGTACCAGCCAAGCTAGGCAGGCAGGAAGATAGCACATACCACTGGCCGTACAGTTGCATTGATGAAACTGCGTACCGGTAGCAGAATCCACGACGAGAGACCGCGGATTGCATGCACTTTTTCCCCCCTATCTAACATGGCCAGTCTTTTCAAAATACTGGACTTGACTCTCTCGAGTTGTCCAGCGCAGAAAAGGCCGTCCTGCACCTTGTTTCGATTCAAACCGGGGGATTACTTTAGAAAGAATCTTCGGTTGGTACAGTAAGACCGAAATCGTGTGCACGAGCATGCCAAACCGACAAAAATTGATCGAAGATTCAAAATCTGAATGGTTTCCGTAAAGCCATTTCGTCACTCCAATCGTCAAATCTTCCGAATTCTCGCTGTCTTGCGGTCTGAGGGAAGACAAGCATGAAGCGATCTCGAAAGTTTCATAATGATTGTTGCATCTTTTCCCGTGCGACCAGATCCTGCCAGCAACGGCAGATTCAGAGGTCCGGGACCAATTGTCAGAACTGGTCCAATACAACTTAAGCGAAAAGAATCTGCCACTTCGATTGAACCAATCGATCGATTTCTAGAAATGCTGCTAGCGGCTACGCGTTGGCTATCGGTTCCCGGTGACCTGCGATGGGGGGCATAAACCCATTTGGTTTGAAATGGACTACAATACAGCCCCAGGCAGACCGCCTTTGGTCCTGCACCCTACCTTCGCCGAAATATTTCCATTTCCAAAATACTCTATGGCAGATAAGAAATCGAAATTCCTGCACTGGGACAAGTTGGCCGTTTGGATTATCAGCGGTCTGGTCTTGTTCTTGATTGGATTTAGCTATTTCTGGTCCAATATGACTTTGGCGGGGGAAGAGTTTTCGCCGGAGTTGTTTCAGGTTCGGGCGTTTTCGTATTGGAGACTGCCTGGCACCAAAATGAGACTGAGTGCGACAAAGGTCGGGGTTTCGAGCAGCCCATGCACGAAGCATATCCTGAACCATTTAAAGCCGATCTCTACCGGCTTGACCTGGCAAGTGATCACGGCAAGCCAAGGGAACGCAAACGATCAACTGGCACCAGGTATTTTAACGAAGTACCTCTACCAGAAGAATGCCAACGGTGACTCGTACTGGGACGATTGGAGCTTCCATCATCCCAAACAGGCTGCCATTCTTTGGCCTGTCGTTCAGCAAGCGGCGATGAGGGAGCTGTATGTCTGCGTCCCTGATTTGCTGCGCACAGCCGAAGCAGGGGGCGAAGACGGGATCGAAGACAGTCCATTAAACGTCGCTTTGAAACGAATCTGCTTGAAGGCTGCTTCGGCAAAGCAGAAAGCATTCGCCTTATCTTCCGATGCTACCATCAGTTCTTCTTCGCTCGGCCTGTGGGCACGCGATTTTGCGGGCGATGTGTTGGAGGATCCGGAGATTCAGGATGCGATCTCGACCTTGAAATAACCGGTTGGGCGACCGTTTTCTCCTTCTCCAGGTTTCCTATTTGCCGTGGATTGAACCAATCCGAAAAACTGGTCTTTTCCCGGCGGATTCTCATGGCTAGCCTCCCAAGAGCGTTCCGAAAAACACAGGCCGCAAGGTTTGCTTAGGTTTCCTAGATTCGCTGATCGTTAAAGACTAAAGAACAAACCTGATCTTGCCGATACTGCCCGATAGGCAGTCGAGTTCTTGAGCCTTTTTGGCCTGATTCGATCAACAAGCAGAATACCGAGCCCTGAAATAGGGCAGTTTGGTTCGAAAGGAATCGTCCCAATGTCCGCAGCAACTAGTCAAAGCAATCAACCTTATCCACGCGGAAGTGGTTTCGGTACTGTCCCAGTCTTGTTTGCGCTGCGCAACGTTCAACCCAAAATTCTGGCTGGCACGAATTCTCCAGGGACCTCGATTGCCTCTGCAGCAACAGCGCTGGCAGACGCCCCATCAACTATCGCTAAGCAACCACAAGCTTCGTTGGCAACACCAAGCCCGGCGATCGAATCGAAAGCAGCATCGGCTAACCAAGCTCGGTCAAGCAGCTCTACTATCAATCGGGTCTACAACGGTGCAATTGGATTGCTGGTACTCGCGTTGGTGTTATTGGTGATTCGAAATTCGCAGAATTCCAGTTCTCAGTCGGTCGCCAAAAACGAACCCAAGTCGACTCTGGAGAACATGCCTGAACCGCTTAACAACATTCAGCCATCCGAAACAAGCATCGCATCCACCGTAGCGAAGAATGTTGCGAGTCCGGAACAGGATCTGATTCCTTCCGAAAAGCTCTTGCAGCAAACATCCTTGGAACAAGATTCTGTTTCCGACGAAGTGGAAGAGCTTCAAGTTGGCTCCATCGAGTTAGGATCGCCAGCGCCCGAACCATCAAGCGAGCTAGCTTCAGTTCCTTTGCCGAATCTATTGACGGATGAAAAAGAAATGAGCCTAACTTCGAATCCGAATGAGGAATCTGGAGTCCAGCTCGCAGCCAAGCCACCGATTCAGCCTATGCTGCTAAATGCTTCGAAGGGTAATGCAACCAGTCCAGCCAACGACAGGGACGTATCAGCTACCGGCAATGCCACAGGTAGCAACATCCCTAAAGCTGCTCCGACTCAGGCTCCCGTCAATAATCTTGTGGATACGGGGGTGACGTTACCCATCGATTTGTTGATCGAGCTGCATCAAAAGAACAGCGGGAATGCTTCGTCCACCAACAGCTTGAACAACGCGAGGGCATCCACGGTTAGCTACCCAACGTACGTGCCGGAAGCTCCGATGCAGGGTTATCCTAACATGGAAGGCAATAATAACTTGCAAACCAATCCAATGCTCACTGGGGCCGCTTCATCGCAAGTGCTAACGGGGCAACCTTATCCTCCGATCTCGCCAGAGTACAAGC
>CAITIF010000111.1 GCA_903892365.1 uncultured Pirellula sp.
AAAAGAATTTGCTCGCGCCATTTATCGGCAAATGCGTTGAAGCAAAAACTTTGCTTGAAATCATTACGGCAATTCAGACTTATTACAACGATCAAGGCTATGTGTGATGGGCATGATCAGGCCGGTATCCTTGGATTCACTTGGTCTTTTGTGAAATGGTTCTATACTGGTGAAGGAACGCAAGACTACTCAAAACGGCTCGCTAATTCAGTATGAAGCAACTATCGGTTTGTCTACTTTTTGTTTGCACTGTGATGCTTGGGGTGATTGGCTGTGATTCGATCGCTTCGATTGACCCGTTGAAGACCAAGGGGGACCAAGGTTCAGCGGATCAGAAAGGTCCGTCCAAAGTGCTGGCAGCAAAGATAGAGCGTTTTTGCGGGGATTGCCATAAGATGCCCGATCCGACCACGTTTCCCAAGTCCCGATGGCCTGAGGAAGTGATTCAAGGGTTTAACTTCTATGTTGACTCTCAAAGGACCGATATGGAGGAACCGGATCGGCTTGAAACGATTAAGTATTTTCAGGCCGGAGCCCCCGATCATGTGGATGTACCTCGGGCTGACCAAATGGAACAACCACCCAGCCCATTGCGATTCGTACTTGACGAACGATATCAAGCAAAAGTGGAATCGCCATCGACAGCGCAGGTGCAATGGGACCCTGCCACCCAGTCTATTTTCTTTTCGAATATGCGCGACGGTGAATTACGTCAATGGAGCTTAGGCTCTGAGCAGAAGACTTTGGAAGCTTCTTCGAGCTCGAAATTGCTTGCAACAGGAAGCCATACTTGTCGCGCCACCAAATGCGATTGGAACCAAGATGGTTTTGATGACTTTTTGATTGGGGAAATGGGTAGCTTTCCAGTGGGTGACCATGAAAAGGGGCGCGTCTCGCTGGTATTGGGAACAGCTCAGGGGTACCTGCCTCCGAAGATTCTGCAGGACAAGCTTTCGCGAGTCGTGGAAGCGAAACCTTTCGATTATGACGACGATGGCAGGATGGATATCTTAGCGGCCGATTTTGGTTGGAGGAAAACGGGGGCGCTTCGGTTGTTGAAGAACATCGGTGGCAGTGCGGAATCGCCTCAGATGGAATCGATCATTTTGGATCCCAGGCATGGACCGGTTGGTATTGATATCGCTGATCTCGACGGCGATGGGAAGCAAGATTTCTTGGTGGGTTATGGCCAAGAATTTGAGACGTTGGAGCTGCATTATGGGCAAGGCCAAGGAAAGTTTCAGCGGGAGATTGTGGCAAGTCTGGCCGACCCATCTTACAACTTAAGTGCATTTCAAATAGTTGATTTGGATCAGGATGGGAAGCTCGACATTGTATACACCTGTGGAGACACGATGGATGCTCTTTTGGCCAAACCGTATCACGGGGTAGGCTGGGTGCGCAACCTTGGAGAACGAAAATGGGAGCATCGATGGTTGGGTCTTTTGGTGGGCGCATTGGCTTCTTCGACAGCCGATCTTGATGGGGATGGCGATCTTGACATTGTTGCCGTAGGTATGTTTCCCAAGGCGAAGGATGAATCTGAAGGAACGTTTGATTCCATTTGTTGGTGGGAGCAGACGCCGGACTTGAACTTCGTGCGTCACTCGATCGAACGCGATCGATGCACCTATGCATCTTGCACCACCGCCGATGTAAACGGAGACGGCCGACAGGATTTGATTGTTGGGGAATGGTTGATCCCCAACGTCTCCGCGTTTCGAGTCTATCTGAACCAACCCGTTTCTCCCTAGGAATTGCAGCCTAAGCTTGCTATGGATACGGTTTCAAAAACGGCAGCGTAAGGTTTGATTCGCTGATACAACGCCCGCTTCATGATTCTCGGCGGTGAGCATCTGTTGAATCGCATCTTGCATTGCCTGTTGTTTTTGAGGGCTTTATTGCTCAAGTCCAGGAGTTCTATCATTGGAACGGAAAGCGTCTGCATTCCGACATGCGTCTCTTAGCTTAAACCCTCGCCGCAAACG
>CAITIF010000112.1 GCA_903892365.1 uncultured Pirellula sp.
ACATCGTTCGAGAAGGAAATCGAAACAACAAGCCCGACTCCTATGCAGACTACCCTAACCCTGAAGCGAAAGTGGTCACGTTCCAACCTTCAGCAGGGGGGCGTACCACGGGTGAATTGAAACCAGCTCTTAGCGGTTCAGTTGCTTCACCGTCAAAAATTGAAGATGTCGTCGACAATTTTTCTTTCACCGCGCCGCAGTTGATTCAAGCGGAATGGAGTACGCATCGTTTGATCTATGCAACTCCAAAGTTGAGTCAGCCCTTGCACCTCTCAGGTGTCCCCAAAATTAAGCTCCGAGTTGCCTGTGATCGTCCAAACGCGTGCCTTTCGGTATGGTTGGTATCGTTGCCTTGGACCGATAGTCAACGCATCACGGACGATGTGGTGACGCGTGGCTGGGCTGATCCCGCGAATGCTGAATCGATCTGGGAAGAGAAGCCCATGAAGCCAGGCGAATTCCGCGATGTGGAATTCGAGCTACAGCCGGATGATCAAATCCTAAAAGCGGGCGAACAACTTGGCTTGGTGATTTTCTCGAGCGATCGCGATTTTACCTTGTGGCCCGAGCCAGGTACCAAACTTGAAATCGACCTAAGCCAAACCGAACTGCATTTGCCTGTCGTCGGTGGCCAAGCTGCGGTCGAAGAAGCCTTCAAGCCCGCTCCACAACCTGAGAAACAATAAGCTCACGTTGTAATGCCGTGTTGACCGCCAACGACACCGAGACCACGTAAGTGGATTCACGCCTCCTGCCCTGTGCAGGAGGTTCTGCGTCTGCACAGCTAGCCGCCTGTGAAAGCAGCGCATGAAAGCAGCGCCGTGAAAACAGTCCCGTGAAAGCCCAGCGTCAAACCGACGCTAACGCGCGCGGCGAATGAGGAAAGCATCCACTGCTTAGATGCCGAGTCGATTCTTGAGACAGGCGAGATGTATTTGCGCGACCGACGCGCGAGCGTTCCAGCCTGCAAGTTCCGCAGAGCGAATTAAGCCTTCTAAGATTTCTACATACGAACTCAACTCATGTGAACCAACGTCCCAGCCCGCTCGATAAAATGCATCGTAGGCACCAACTGGATTCTGATTCGCTAACTCCTGCTGCGCTTTATCGAACCAATACTTGCGAATATCAAGCCGGCCTGATTTCAGCGGAGCGTTCCACAATAGATTCAAATAAGCATCGTTGCGTAAAGAATCTGGCAAATGATCTTTCAATGCGAACAGACGCGCGGCACTAAATTTGCGGAATCGCTCGTCATACCAATGCGTTCGCACTGTAATTGACTGATCCGAGAAAACACTCGTCAAAATACCATGACGATAACTTTCAATCGCTTGCTCGATCTGGCCAGCTCGCTCACAACTCCACCCCAGCACATCAAACACCCAACCTAAATCGTTTCGGCAAGCAGCCAAATATCTGGCGACCTCTGCGGCCCGATTCCAATCTTGAGCGTCTTCCGCATGCGCATCAACGTTTAACGCTGCGAACAATTCACTGCGACGTTCGTGCGGTATCAAACGGCTATCGAACATCCATTGGATCATTTCCGGTTCCCACGCGACTTGGAACTTGCGAGCTAAGCCAGGATCTGCTTTCTCTTTTAATACCCAATTAATCGCTGTGAGAATTCCATCAAACAACACGGCTGGATTATCAGCCAAGCGCCGAGTTAACTCAGCATGAGGTCCACCTACACGGGCTGGATCGCGCAACTGAATGTTGGGAATTGGTCCTAGATCATGAAGTTGTTGTCGTTCGCAGGCCCATTGCCATAGATTAAGATCTTCAGTGCCAGCAGCATTTTTACTACTCACCAATCCGCTGGCATAAGAAGCGGAAGGTGTTGAGGCTCGCGTGCAATCGAGCAAGATCGCTTCACTGATGTTCTTGCCAAACGGAAGCCAATCGCCACCGCCATGATACCAATGCACCACTTCTTGAATGGTATCGTCTGCTCCAACCCGCCAACATAGCCAATCGCCATAACGATTGCTGATAACAGGGAGCGTATCGGGCAACATGAAACCGGCCCAAATCGAGTCGGGAGTGGAACTTAAGAGTTCATCTGGATGCAGCGCATGTTGGAACTCTCCGCCGCAGGCATTTTTCCACCATCCAGAGTCCAACCAAGCCGTGCAATCTGGATCGAGCTTCAAGCGAAATCGCTCACTGATTCGATCCGACCAACGCTCTGTCATTAATCCGATTCCAAGACGCTTGCCGGTCAACATGAAACCCATCGCTTTAATCGATGCCGCCTAATCGCCATTTGCACTTCTTCACTTTTGCTCTTTACGAACCTGTGAACCGTAGCATGCGACAAAGCGAACCATCGCAGTCCAAACCACTTGGTCGAAGGTAGTCGACCGGTGCCGTAGCGATTATTCCGATTGTACTACGATTCCTTCCCAAATTTGGGTGTGAACGACGATTTCTTACAAAATCGCAGCCGAATCGAAAGTGTCAACGGATTCTTAAGAATGAACCTCGGATTCAAGCAAAAATCGTTCGCTCAGGTTGCCAGAACCGTCAAACTCTAGCCGACTTGGCTCGGTCAAGATTTTGAGGTCACCCCGTTTCTGGGCCTGCTCAAAAAAGACTTCACTGCATTCGACTTCGTTGAGATGCAAGGTATCGGGAATCCACTG
>CAITIF010000113.1 GCA_903892365.1 uncultured Pirellula sp.
CGAGGCTAGTACATACCGATGACTGGTCGGTCGCCTTTTATCATGCAATGGTTCTGCTGGTTGCAGCCTCTCCCTGCGCGGTGGTTGTCAGTTCGCCAGCGGTAATGTTATCAGCAATTGCAAAAGCGGGACGTCAAGGAGTGTTGTTTAAGGGAGCAGCTCAACTTGAAAAACTTGGTAAGATCGATGTCCTGGCAATGGACAAAACCGGAACCGTAACTCAGGGGCATCCTGTTGTTCAACAGGTTTGGTATCCCGATGGATCCGAACCTTCGCGCATCCTTTCGATGGCTGCTGTGGTTGAAAAGCAAAGCGAGCATCCATTGGCTATTCCCGTTTTGGACTATGTTGCGAAACAGGAGCCAAAGGGACCAACGGTTGAAATGACCGAGTTCAGTAGTCTGACCAGTCTAGGCGTACACGCGAGGGTGGATGGCGTTTGGGTGGGCGTGGGGCGTGAAGCACTATTTCAAGAACGAAATGTTCCGCTTCTACCTGGCATGGCTGAAAACGCCGATCGCATGCGGGCCGATGGTCAAACAGCGATCATCGTTTTGGCAAAGGAAGCGAGCATGGGCTGCGTTTTCGGTGTTGCGGATGCAATTCGCCCGGAAGCCGCTTCAACCATCAAAGCGATCAAGGAACTTGGCGTTGCCAAGATTGTGTTGCTGACCGGCGATCATGAGCAGGTTGCCAAAGCCATCGCTCTTCAATTGAACGTCGATGAATACCGAGCTGGATTGATGCCCGATGGGAAAGTCGCCGAACTCCGACGCCTTTCGGCCAAAGGCAAGATGATTGCTATGATCGGCGATGGGGTCAACGATGCACCCGCCTTGGCGTCTGCTGATGTAGGAATCGCTATGGGGGGCGGCGGAACCGACGTGGCTCTGGAAACAGCCGATGTCGTATTGATGCGAGACGATCTAAAAGGACTGCCATTTGCCATTTGGATCAGTCGATTAGCGAGAAGACGGGTTCAGCAGAATATGGTGTTTGCCTTTGGAACTATTGCCGTCCTCGTGCTTGCGTCGTTCTTTCAGTTGCCTCTTTGGCTAGGAGTACTTGGGCACGAAGGAAGCACCGTTCTGGTCGTCTTCAACGGTCTTCGTATCCTTGGGGCTCGTGTTCCGAAAACTTAGATCCGTGCACATACCCTTTGGGGGGCAATTGCTTGACACCGCCTTTGTCCCGCGACCACAAACCGGTCCGACTTACAAAGTTCCCAACCTGAGTCAGTGTGACGCCGTCGATTTCGGCCGGTAGTTGTTTTAAGCCGGAGGCCGGGACTGCCAAAATCAATTCGAAATCTTCGCCATCGCCAAGCGCATGATCGATGGCAGTTTTTCCTGAGCTCTTCGCTGACTGAACGGCAGCTTCGCTGACGGGGATCTTTTCTAAGGACACTTCAGCACCACATTTACTAGCCACCGCCATGCTCAACAGATCGACTCCAAGGCCATCGCTTATGTCCGTCGAGGCCGAAACCAGCCCGAGCTCGCGCAATCGCATTGCAACACTTAGACGCGGCTCAAACGAAAGGTGTTTGCCCAAAATACTCCCTCCAAGATGGCCGGTAACCACGATTGCGTCCCCGGCCGATGCACCGCTTCGCAACCAACCACCGTCGAGCGGAACTTTACCAAGAGCGGTCAGATTCAAACAAAGAGGACCTTCCCAAACGTTGGTATCCCCTCCCGCGATGGAGACTTGGTATTTTGAGGCCAAGTCATGAACCCCTTCGAATACTTGGGCGGCAATGTCGCCGGCTTCCTTTCGGGGTAAACAAAGAGATAAAAAGACCGCAATCGGCGTAGCTGCCATGCTTGCAAGGTCGCTCAGATTGACCGCCATCAACTTCCGACCCGCCGCTCGGGCACCACATTCGGATAAGATAAAGTGCGTTCCGTCGCACAAAGAATCGGTTGTTACCACGAGATCCTGACGGTTCGAATCGAGCGATTCCGAACCAATAAGTGCACAGTCGTCCCCAATTCCGAGCTTCACTTTGGGAAGTCGGGCCGCCCGCTGTTTAGCCCATGCTATAAAACTGTGTTCCATTGAAGCGTTAGAGCTTTCCCGAAAAGTTGATAGAATCCATGCTTATGAATGTGAAAGCAGCTTCCCACCCACGACCGACCGCATTTCGTAACCGACGTAGGCCACGCTCGCATCGGCATTGTGCGCTACTATCCCCTAATCAGGCAACCCGTGAAGCCATGGATTATCTCTTGACCTGCTGGGACCTGTGTTTTGGCCGGCAAAAGTACGCATTGTTTTTGGCCAGAATCATTTTTCTCGCGGCGTTATCGGGGCTTGCCACCGCACAGGAACCGCCCACAGCGGTCGTTAAAAATGAACCGCCTAAGACTGCTCCATCTACTTCCCAGTTAACGCAGTGGGCACAGGACTTGGGAGATGAGGACTACTCCAAACGCCAATTTGCAACGATCCAACTCTACAATCACCAAGTGGCCGCAATACCGGTTGCTGTCGAAGCATTGAAGGAAGCCAGTGGAGAAAAAGGAGAAAGGCTGTTGCAATTCTTGTCTAGCATCGCCGCTGACCCATACAGCAGCGACGGCGCGATCGCTTTCGAAGCCATTCGTAACGCAACCTATCCAAAGACCACTACCAAAGCGATTCGTGCCCAACGGATCATCGATTCCATCAGTGAAGAGCAACGAGTCGCTGCCATTGAAAAACTGGACGGGCTTGGCTTGCAGATTCGCAGTCGAAGCATTCAAGTGATCTCAACGCGTCAGACAATTCCTAACGCATTTGTCATCGACCGCAATTTCATCGGAGATTCGCAAGACTTGGACTGCCTTCGATGGATCACAGGCGTGGAATTTACTCGCTTAGAAGGGCCTGCCATCACGCGTGAGATTCTGAAGCAAGTACTGACATTGCCCAATCTTCAACGTCTTCAATTGGTGCAAACATTGCTTCGGAAGGAAGATCTGGAAGAGCTCAACAACGCACCTGACCTTGAACTTCTTGAATTAATCTACTCACCCGTAGGCGATGAGGTGGCAGATCTGCTTGGCGAATTACCCATCACTGGCGAAATGTATTTGTTCGGGACCCAATTAACCATTTTGGGACAGCAGAAATTGCGATCCAAGTTCGAAGGCTCGGAACTCATGATCGCTCGTGGCGGCTTTTTGGGTGTTCAATGCCCGCCAACTTCGGTCATCATCGATGAGGTCGTGCCGGGCGGAGCCGCTCAGCTGGCCGAACTTCAATCGGGCGACAAAATTTTGAGCATCAACGGCGTTAAAGTGGTCGTGTTTGAAGACCTTCGAAAAGAGCTTGCGAACTTTGCAGATGGCGAAGAAGTTACCATCGAATACGAAAGAAGATTTCAGGGGATTACAGAAAAGAAAGTAACCTTGGGACGGCGTCCGGATACCATTCGAGATCGATAGTGTCTGA
>CAITIF010000114.1 GCA_903892365.1 uncultured Pirellula sp.
CCCAACCGCTTTGTGTCTTTGGGTCAAGTCCGACGTCAACATACCGAATCGTTGACGACTCCAAAAGCTTAAGGCCATCGATTTCTACCTCTACCTTTTGTCCGAATCGCACCAACGACATGTCCCGTTCAAGAAGCTGAATTCTGCCCCAAAGTTCTTGATTGTCGACGATCTCAAATAAGTGCTCACTTGCGCCCACGACCTTTCCTTCTGCAATGTCCGAATGAACAATCCTTCCATCGATGGGTGACAGAATAGAATAGGCCGTAGGGGTTGTACCCTGGAGCAGTAAACTGGATTCATCCAAGCCGAGTATCTGCCCTCGCATTTTTGCGATTTCAAGGCTGATCGCACTTTGGTCTCGAGTGTTTTCCGCCTCGATCAGTCTTTGCCTTGGGATGGCACCAGCCGAAGCCGATGGGCCAACGATTTGAAGCAACTGTGCCGATGTTTCTAATTCTTGCCTCGCTTGTTGATACTCAAGCTTGAGCAACTCCAGTTCACGGCTTGTTAGTTCCGCAAGCACTTGCCCCTTACGCACATTGGAACCCGGCTTGGCAACCAACCTGGTGATTCTGCCAGATATCTGAGCAGACGCGAAGGCTCGTGCGGTCCACGGCACCACCATTTCCACGTTGCCCCGAATCGTCTGCGAAACAGTGCGTTCCGTCAGTTCAACAGTCTGCACTCCGATTGCGTCTCGCGCCTGTTTGGAGAGTGTGATATGGCCACGTTCAAAATCTATCTGCACTCCTTTTGTCGGTAGTGGTTGGTGTCCTTCATGGCCATGCACCCAAGCACTTGGATTGGCACCGATCCAGATCGCAGAGCCAAAAACCATGGCTCTCATCAGGGACATACCCAACCCTCGCAAACAAATAGATTGCTCTTGTTTTGCTAGTTTCATTTCTTCACGTAGCTTTCAGGTACGGGAAGGGGTTCCGAAGAGGACTTGGCCATCTTCACAAACTCATCCACGCATGGAGGGCAGCAAAAAAGATAAGGCTTTCCATCGACTACCCAGGAGAATTTTGGATTGGCTTTGGTCTCGGTAATTGGACAGATTTGATCCCCGACCTTCGGGTTCATGTCGTGCATCGACTTGATCCCTTTGAACTTCTGAGAGGGTAGCGTGTTTTCGTTGGCCTCAATATCCGAAGCGGTGTAACGTCCCATTGGCTTGAGATACAATTCGCTTTCTTCATCCTTGGCAAGCTTGTCAGGCATAGCGTGCGCCGAATCAGAAATGCTATGATCCGATTGGAAGCCCAGCCGAAAACGCTCGCCGTTAATGTTGATGTTAGGAATCGTAACATCCAATGCACGCCCTGATAGTTCTTGAGGGATCATGCCCACAAATAGGGAACTCTTGTTCTGCGAATCTCCCTCCTGTGGCTGCGGTTCAAATGCAACAGCGACTGCCTCCGCGTCTCCTTGCGCTTTCACAAACCCCTTCCACGCGATTGCATCCACATCGATCACTCGCGATTCATCTTTTCCAAGGGTGTAAAGGCGGATTGCCCCGCTTGAATCAATTACGGCTTCCACATGATAACTATCTCGCCCAAGCGAGATCATGATGCCTCCATGCTGCCCCGGGGCGTGACCATGTTCCGTTGCATGTTCGGTATTGCCTTCACTCAATGTCGACGAAGGTTTTTCTGACGAGTCGCACCCAAGCGAAAAAACAATCATTGCGATTGCGAAACGCGCCCCTAGACTCAGCTTATTCAAGGTATTCATCATTTTACTGCCGTGTTATTTCGTTAGTTTGGATTGGTTCAATTCAGTAAGCTTCGCTGCAAGGTTCCTTTGCACACGGACCCCCAGAGCTGTTTGCCCCTCACAAATGACTGGAAAGATGCCAGACATCGGTTCTGCCAAATAGAAAGATACGCTTAGGCGATTCCATTCTTCCCATTACTATGGGACAGAACGTTCTCAAGCGTTCCAAGATAAATTGACTACTTAAGCCAAACGCAAGCGATCG
>CAITIF010000115.1 GCA_903892365.1 uncultured Pirellula sp.
GAAAGAACTACTTTTTGGCAGGACAGTCGACCTGAACCAAAGGCTCGGGGGTGTTAAGGATACTTGCCCGAAGCTATCTTG
Organism: uncultured Pirellula sp.; assembly: GCA_903892365.1. Classification (GTDB taxonomy): domain Bacteria; phylum Planctomycetota; class Planctomycetia; order Pirellulales; family Pirellulaceae; genus JBKCUI01. The sequence continues at coordinate 82 of CAITIF010000115.1, forward strand.
AGAGTTCTTCCCAGTATTCTTCCCTAATTGCCCATTTCAGGATAGGCGAAACGATGTCCAAAAGCGATTCATTGCATGAACGCGGCAACGCGCTCGAAAACCAGTTCTTTGCCAATCTCGATGCGAAACTATTAGAAGAACTGAAGGTAAAGCAGGATCACGACAACATAGTCGCCGAGTTTGCTCGTGTTTCAGGGATCAAAGACCATTCGATCTTGGAAGCGATTGTCAAGCTTGGCGTTACAACTCAGTCTTTTTCCGCATTAAGAGTTTTTCCTTTGGTGGCGGTTGCTTGGGCCGACGGTACCCTGGATGACGCAGAACGCACCACGGTCAAAGCCATTGCCTCGACCCATTTTTTGCTAAATCAATGTCCAGCCAGCAAACTTTTGGAAAAATGGCTTGAAGAAAAGCCATCTTCCGACATGTTCGAAGCATGGGAAGCCTATTCCAAAACACTGGCTGCGTCGCTACCAGCGCACGATGCTGACGAATTGAAGAAGGCGATCTTGAATGAGATTCATGCGGTTGCCACTTCGAGCGGTGGATTGTTGGGTTGGTCTGCCGTTTCGTCGGGCGAAAGCAAAGTGCTCAAGCGAATCGAAGCTGCTTTAACCCGAAGCTAGTTCTTCGCTTAGCAGACTTCTCCGGGCCTATCCACAAGATGGTTCGGTGGGAAACGTATACCGTAAACCTCTCTCAACGATAAGGAACACACGATGAAATATGGAATGAATTTGCTGCTTTGGTCGGGCGAGCTTAGCGACGAAATGATGCCTGTGCTCGAAAAGCTCAAGGGAATGGGCTACGACGGAGTTGAAATCCCGATTTTCAATTTGGACTTGGATTACGCCTCTTGGGGAAAGCGTTTTAACGACCTGGGACTTCAGCGGACCGCTGTCTCCGTTCGAACGGTTGACGACAACCCGATCAGCCCAGACGCATCAATTCGAAAAAAGGGTGTGGAGCTGAACAAGAGGATGCTGGACTGCTGTGCCGCTGCAGGAGCACAAACGGTTGTCGGTCCGTACCATTCCGCTCTAGGACACTTTACCGGACTAGGCCGAACAGCAGATGAATGGTCTTGGGGCGTTGAATCGATGCGTGAAACCGCCGAGCATGCTGGTAAGGTCGGAGTCATGCTAGGCGTGGAGCCGCTGAATCGATTTGAGGTCTATTTCTTGAATTCGCAAGCCGATGCCGCTGCATTTTGCCGGCAAGTGGATCATCCGATGTGCCGAATGATGTACGACACATTCCATAGCAACATCGAAGAGAAGAGCATCCCCAAGGCACTCCACGACATTCAAGACATGCTTTGCCATGTTCACATCAGCGAGAACGATCGCAGCACTCCGGGGCACGGAAATGTTCGATGGAAAGAAAACTTTGATGCCCTTCAATCGATTGGCTACGACGGCTGGCTTGTGATTGAAGCCTTCGGACTGGCTCTTCCGGAACTCGCCGCTGCGACCCGAATCTGGCGACGTATGTTCAGCAACGAACTGAAGCTGGCTGAAGATGGGCTTCGATTCATGAAGGATCAAGTCGAAATGCGACGAGCCTAGTGCATGCCCTAGAGCTAGAGGCCTAACTCTAGGGCAGTCTTGTAACTTCCTAACTGCTTTCGCTTGAGATAACTCAATCATGAATCCGCCATCCCCACCCATTGCCCGAAAATTGCTTGCGGAGGGGTTTGGCACGTTCTTGCTTGTATTTCTTGGTTGCGGTGCTGTACACACCGCAGTTTTACTGGGTTCGCAAAGTGGAATTTGGCAGGTAGCTATCGTTTGGGGGCTGGCTATCATGCTGGCCATCTTCTGTGTGGATTCCATCAGCGGAGCACACTTGAATCCCGCGATGACGATCTCATTTGCTTTCTGGGGCCGGCATCCTTGGAAGCATGTGCTCCCCTACGTTGCATCCCAACTGGCCGGCGCCATTGTGGCTGCATCGATTTTGTTTTTCCTGTTTCAGGGCTTTCTCGTTGCTAAAGAAAACGAGAAGCAGGTGACACGAGGGTCCGAAGGTAGCATCGTGACAGCCATGTGCTACGGCGAGTATTCGCCCAACCCAGGCTCGATCGCAACTTCCCAAGGACCGTTTCGCCAAGCGGATTGGGATGAATTGCGATCCAGGTTTGGTCAAGGCAGTGCCTTTGTTGCTGAGTTTCTTGGGACCATGATTTTGTCGATGGTGGTTTTTGCAGTGACAGATTCCAAGAACACGGCGAGACCTGGTGCGAACCTAGCGCCGGTATTTATTGGCTTGACGGTTTCCGCCTTGATCTCCGTTCTCGCGCCTTTGACTCAGGCAGGCTTTAATCCCGCTCGCGATTTCGGCCCCAGAGTATTCGCATACTTTGCTGGTTGGGGAAGAATTGCTTTGCCAGGTTTAGACAATTGGAGCTGGTTGTTGGTGTATATTGTTGCGCCCGTCTTGGGGGCTGTCGCAGGTGGCGGAGCTTATCGATTTCTTTCATTCAAAGATCAAGGCTAAGGTTACGACATGAATCCTCGGTTCATCATGATTGGCGGCTTCCTGGGGGCAGGCAAAACCACCACGATATCGCGTTTAGCGAAACACTTCCAAGACTCTGGTCTACGGGTCGCGATTGTGACCAACGAC
>CAITIF010000116.1 GCA_903892365.1 uncultured Pirellula sp.
ATTTTAATGATGCCTCACCACCTGCCCCACTGCCTAGGTTCAGTGGTGTAGCCGACGTACCGCATTGGTCATCGACAATGCCTTCTCTCAGGAGTTTGTCGTTGTGCCACAATTTCCAGGGCCCGCTACGACCAAGTCGCCTGACGTTCCATAATCCACCACGGATCTCGACAGGCCCCGCGTCTTCAGCAGGAACTCGCCAGGCAACGCTTGTCATGCCATGTGTCATCACAGTACCTACCGGGTCATCAATCGACTCGGTGGGGTTGCCATTGTCCTCGCGCAGAGCCCAGCCGGCATGAACACCTGATTTGTTTCCAAGCCAACCGGATTGGCCCGGACCAAAGTCTGGAATATTCCAACCCGCCTTCGATTCATCCTTGAGCCGTGAGGCAAAGGCTTTGGATTGGCGTATCGCTGTTGGGTTATTCAGCATCCAGAGGGCTTGTGGTGCGACGGTGGTTACGTCACGAGCCGGAGCACTGACGGCATTTACCGGCAAGTCAAAAACATCGAACATCGGAAAGCGATAGTTGCGGCGCTGCAAAATGTAGAGGCCACGCCGAGTGTGTTCGGTCGGGTCGGCGGAAACCGTCCAGTACCCAGGCGCACCTTCTTCCGGTCCAAGAGGCGGCACAACTGGCTTGCCACCCATCTTCCGATTCAGCGTGCCAGCCACCGCATGTATTGAATCCCAGATGGCTTCCGCTTCTAGTCGACGACGGTCCATTTTCCAGAGGAAACGATTCTGAGGATCAATGACGGCGTTCTCCTTGGAGAACCCTCGGCTGTCCATCTGATAAGTTGACGAAAGCATCATCGTGCGGTGCATCTCTTTGATGCTCCAACCCTGCTTCATGAATGTCAAGGCCAGCCAGTCGAGCAGCTCGGGGTTAGTCGGACGCTCTCCCATCTGACCGAAGTCGTTCAAACTGCTGACGATGCCACGGCCGAAGTGCCCGTACCATATACGATTCACCATGACTCGCGCGGTCAGCGGATGTTGCTCACTAGTAAGCCACCGCGCTAGGGCCGCTCGATTACGAAACTGTCCCGGCATCGGATCTTCCCATCGGCTGGCAGTTCGCAGTGCTTCGGGTAAACCAGGCGAGACAACATCGCGGGCGCGTGAAAGCTCACCGCGATTGAGTAGGTGAATCGGTAGTACAAGTTCCGGACGTTCATGCCCCAACACGCTGATTGTGGGAGTTTCCATCAGTCCAACTAGAGGCACCCCAAGGGCCGTACTCTCCGGCAAAGCGAGAACATTGTTGGCAATGGTATTGAGCAACCCTTGTCGTTCGGATTGCTCTTCCGCAGATAGTTGCTTTCCAACCATGCGAGCATCGAACAAACGAAGCGCTCGACGTGACTCTTCGACGGCGAGAATGCGTGGATAATGTTGCTTGAAATCTGCGATCCCCATCGCATCGATGATCGGATATTCCACTTCTTTGCTCGACGCAAAAATGGCTTGCATCGCATAGTAGTCATGCTGGGAAATTGGATCAAATTTGTGATCGTGACATCGTGCGCACCCGAAGGTTAGCCCCATGAAGGCAGCACCGGTCGTATCGACCCAGTCAGAGTACGTTTCGTAGCGAATCTTTTGTCCGTCCATATTGGACTCATGGACCTGCGAACCAAGCGTATACAGACCAGTCCCAGTCAGTGCATCCAAATGCTTTACCTTTTCAGGAGCAATCGTATAGTTGCCATTGAGCGCGAGATCGTCTGGCCAAAGTTCGTCACCAGCGATCTGTTCCTGCACAAAAATGCTATAAGGCTTATCGTCATTGAATGATTTCACAACATAGTCACGGTAACGCCAAGCGTTGCGATAGTAGATGTCCGTTTCAAATCCACCACTATCTGCATAGCGAGCCACATCCAGCCAGTGACGTCCCCAACGTTCGCCATACTGTGGGGATTCGAGCAACTGGTTGATTAGCCGAGCCCAAGCTTCCTGCGACGGATCACGAACAAACGCATCCACTTGTTCAGGCGTCGGAGGTAGCCCAATGAGATCAAAATAGGCTCGTCGAACGAGCGTTCTCGCATCGGCTCTTGGTGTAGGCTTCAATCTTTTGGCGTCCAGTTGGGCTAGAATGAAAGCATCCACAGGCGTCTTAATCCAATTCGGGCTACCGACCGAGGGGGGATCGATCGTGCTAATTGGCTGGAAGGACCAAAAGGTTCGTGGATCGGAAACGACATGCTTTGCAGATGCCTCGGGCGCATCTCGAGGATCAACTGCTCCTTCGCGAATCCATTTCTCCAAAGCTGCAATCTCTTTGTCGCTCAACTTCTCTTCTGGCATGCGCAATTCAGGGTCGTTGTGCATCACTGCCCGCAAAAAAAGAGAGCCGGCAGGATCGCTTGGTCGGATTGCGGAACCGCGTTCACCACCTTTGATCCACCCAGCACGCGAATCAAGGCGAAGGCTTGCTTCTTGTCGGTCTGGGCCATGACAATCAATGCAGCGCGCAATCAACAACGGACGAATGGTCTGCTCAAAGTGGTCTGACTGCACACGTTCCTGCCCCGAGGCTACGCTACTGCAGATCGTGAAGCAGAAAAAAGCTGCTGATATCGCCAATCGAACCATAATCACGACAGCACATCCTTGACAACATGCCCATGCACATCCGTTAGCCGATAGTCGCGACCGCCGTGTCGGTAGGTGAGCCGTTCGTGGTCGATGCCCATCAGATGCAGTATCGTCGCGTGAAAATCGTGTACATGAACTGGTTTCTCGGTTGCGCGGATCCCATATTCGTCGGTCGCACCATGAACGAATCCTTGCTTGACACCCGCACCTGCCAGCCAAGATGTAAAGGCCCAGTTATGATGTTCTCGCCCCGGCGCGTCCGCTGTGTTGTTGAACGGCGTCCGGCCAAATTCGGTTGTCCAAACGACCAGGACATCGTCCAACATCCCTTGTTGTTTCAAGTCTTGAAGCAAACCGGCAATAGGTTGATCCACTTGCGGTGCCAGCCTGCCGTGATCCGCCATATTGCCATGCGAATCCCAATTGCCACTTGAGCCAGTATGAATCAGTTCGACAAATCGTACGCCGCGCTGAACCAATCGCCGGGCAGCAAGACATTGCCAGCCAAATCCGCTCGTCTCGCCTCGCTTCAAGCCATAGAGTGCCAACGTTGCATCTGATTCTTGCGATAGGTCGAGGGCGGCTGGCATTTCTGTTTGCATCCCATGAGCCGTCTCGAACGACTTGATTCGAGCCGCCAATTGAGGATCGTTCATTCGCTTTGCCTGGTGAGACGCATTGAAAGCCTTCAAAACATCCAACTCTAATTCTTGTTGTTTGGACTGGGGAACGCGGCGAACTAGATTGGCAACCGGTTCCGAACCTGGCATGACGCGCGTACCCTGATGAGCACCCGGCAGGAAATCCGATGCCCAGACCTGTGTCCCCGCGTAGGGCATATCAGGAGCGAGTACCAGGAACGACGGAAGATTTTGATTGACCGTCCCAAGCCCATAACTCATCCAAGCACCGATGCTTGGTCTAGCAAAAGCGAACGACCCAGTGTGCATACCCAATGTCGCGTTGTAGTGATTGGAATGGCTCGTATGCATCGAACGAATAAACGCAATGTCATCAGCTTGGTTGGCGATGTGAGGGAACAGATCACTCACTTCAATTCCACTTTGACCGCGAGGCGAAAACTTCCAATCAGGTCGCTTCAAGAATATTTTCTCATATCCTGGACGATTGCGTGTCTCGGGGTGATCAAAGACGACCTCTTTACCATGGTCTTCAATCAACTTTGGTTTAGGATCGAACGAATCGATGTGCGAGACACCTCCGCTCATGAAAAGAAAAATGACCGACTTCGCCTTCGCTGGGAAATGTGGCGGCTTTGGCGAGAGCGGATTGGATTGTTCCGCCGAGTCAGCAGCGAGGATCTCGCTAAGAATGCCTGGCATCAACAACGAACTAGCGACTGCCGATCGAACGAAGCGACGACGATTGGGTGCATGAATACTTTGTGTCATCGTTTCAGTCCAAATAGAGGTTTTCATTGCTGGAGAGTACTGCACGAGTAAGAGCTGACCATGCGAAAATTGCAGCATCCTGTTCCGACTGGTCAACCACGGTCGACATGTAGCTCGACAAGAATTTGGCGGCCGTACCCCGCTCGGCATCGGATGGCAGGCGTTGAAATACGATCTGAAACAAAACATCCAATCGTCGATCAGTCTCGGATTGGAGCATCACACGTCTAGCAATCAGCTCCGACTGTGTGTGGAAGAATGGATCGTTCAGGAAGTAAAGCGATTGAGTCGGTACTGTTGTCACTTGCCGCTCGGGCGTGGATGCGTTGGGATCAGCTCCATCGAACAAACCAAAAAATGGGTGACGGCGATTGCGCAACGTCATCACGTATATGCTCCGCTTGTTCGTTTCATAGACCGCTGCGAAAGGACCGTGTTGCGAGAATCCCCACGTGTTGGCAGAAGGGAACGGATGCGCGCCTGCGGGGGTCAAATCCAACTGATGGCTAGCCGCAAGCAGACTGTCACGGATTTCCTCCGCAGTCAAACGGCGTCGGTCAAATCGCCATAGTAGATTATTGTTGGGATCAACGGTTTCTGCGGCATCATTGATTGAAGTCAATGGTTGAATGCTCGATTGTCGATAGGTGGCTGATTTCAATATAACTCGGTGCATCGATTTGATACTGAAGCCATTCTCAATGAATTTCGCAGCCAACCAATCAAGCAATTCTGGATGCGTAGGAAGAATACCGCGGGTGCCGAAATCGTTTGGAGTCTGAACGAGTCCTTTGCCGAAGTGATGTTGCCAAATGCGATTGACCAAGACACGTGAAACGAGTGGGTTAGAAGGATCGCTCATCCACTTCGCCAATTGCAATCGACCGCTGCCAGCAGAAGGCGGAATAGCCTCGCCTCCAAACAGCTCGAGCCATCGTCGAGGTATCTCATCCCCAAGTTTTTCCGGATCACCGCGCAA
>CAITIF010000117.1 GCA_903892365.1 uncultured Pirellula sp.
CTGCTGCGTCGACTGCAACAATGGGGTATGCTCGCGGAGGCAGAAAGCCTTGACCGCGACGACGATCTGCCGATTTTTCATGAAGTCAAGTAAAGCAACAATACCATGAATTCTCTCCTCTCCCGAGTTTCTCTGAAGCCGCAGATCGCCTTGCATCTAACGCTCGTTCTTGTTGTTGTCTTCTCCGCTCGGCCTGTCATGGCGACGGATCCTGTTTCGTTCTCCAAAATCCAAACGTACCTGCAGAAGTATTGTGCTGATTGCCACAGCAGCTCGAAACCAGAAGGCAACCTGAGCATCGAAAGCGACTTGGTGGAGTCATGGACGCGCATCGAACATCGCGAAAAGTGGCAAGATGTATACCGCGTCCTCGTCAATCAACAAATGCCTCCCGATGATTCCAGTCAACCTACCGTTCCGGAGTCCTCGGAAGTCATCGATTGGATTATCGCCAAGGCTACTTCATCTAGCCTGCGCGAGAAGTCGCGGGCAACACCCGTTCGCCGCTTAACCAAAGACCAATACCAGCGCACTCTTCGAAGCTTAATAAATGTCGAGCTTGATGTGTCTGGGTTTCCCATGGATCCTCCCGCCGGCGGATTCACGAACAATGCAGCCGCACTGTCTCTGTCTCCCCTGCACATGGAGCTCTACATCGAAGCGGCAGCACGAGCGATCGACTTGGCCTTGGTGGAAGGCAAACAACCCGAACCGATCCGTTGGCGATTTGAAATCGATGAGGGGAACGACGATGGGCATCGTGTGCGAGTCGACAAATATAATCCGATCGTCAACGGTGGGAACAATCCTGTCCAAGATGGATGGAAGGTGGTACATCATGAATCGTGGGATAAGAACCTCAACGTGCGCGATTTTCGAGTACCAACGCCGGGTCGATATCGGATCCGTTTTCGAGCTGCAGGAACCGTTCCCTCTCGAGCCGAAGTTCTAGAGTCGACCAAAAAGATCCTTGCCTTCCGACGCGAGGAACGCATTCGGGAAAATCCAAATGGTGCAAAGTACATCGACGAAGAACATCAGAACATTTTAGATCACATCGCAACGCATCCCGCCTATTCCTACGGGCCACCGCGAGCCAAACTGATTCTCGATCGCGATGGCCAACCTTCGACGCTTGGCGAAATCGATATCGACTCGGGGTTGGATAACCCGAAGGTGTATGAGTTCTCGGCCTGGATTGAAGATCAATCCCTAGGCATGACCGTTGCCTATGCATACAACATCCCCAAGCATTTAGAAAACTTCTGGTTCCAAGGGAAAGATGCGTTCGCTCGTCCTACTCTTTTGGTCGACTGGATGGAAATTGAAGGTCCTGTGTACGACGCATGGCCACCCAGTAGCCATCGAGCGATCGTGACCTCCGAGCACGAGAAAATTCGTGACCTGAATAAGCGAGCGAAAGCCGTCGTTGGAGATTTCATGCAACTGGCTTATCGCCGAACCGTGTCCGAGGACGAAGTTCAGGAGAAGGCAACGCTTTTTGATTTATCACTCGCAGAAAAATCGGGGTTTCTTACCGCCATTCGAAAGCCCTTGATCGCGATCCTTTCATCCCCTCACTTTCTATATTTGCCAGAACCCATTTCCAAGCAGGCGCCGTCAAAGCCACCGGCCGATGCTCCTTCGAGTTATGTAGACGATGAACAATACGCGTCGCGGTTGTCCTACTTTCTTTGGGGGACGATGCCTGATCAAGAGCTGCGTGACTTGGCTCGCGACAAGAAGCTTCGAAACCGAACCACGATTTCAAAACAAATCGATCGAATGCTTGCGGACGCTCGCTCGGATGCTTTGGTAGAGCTCTTTGCAAGCCAATGGTTAGGTTTGCAAGACGTAGGTGCGAATCCACCAGCGACCGATCTTTATCCAGATTACGATCGCCATTTGGAATCATCCATGGTTGGTGAATCCAAAGCCTTTTTTGCAGAGATCCTTCATCAGGATCATAGCTTGCTCAATCTGATCGCCTCCGACTTTCTCGTGATCAACGAGCGAATGGCTCGACATTACGGCATCGATGGGGTTCGTGGTGACCACTTTCGCAATGTGATGAAGCCTGAAGGAATACAACGCGGCGGCGTTGTAACTCAAGCATCCATACTGACAACTACCTCCAACGGAACTCGCACGTCTCCCGTAAAACGCGGGACTTGGATCTTGAAAAATCTACTGGGCACGGATCCAGGCTTGCCGGTAGATAACGTTGGCGATATCGCACCCAAGGTACCTGGAATCGACAAAGCAACCGTTCGAAAGCGATTGGAGATCCATCGGCAATTGCCTCAGTGCGCTCGATGCCATAACAAGATTGATCCACTGGGCTTCGCGCTGGAGAACTTCAATGCGGCAGGTCAATGGCGCGACCGCGAAGGCTTTGGATACAATGGCCGGATTGGACAAGATGATCCCATCATTGATGCTCGAAGCCAAATGCCCGATGGAACCGCGTTGGACGGGGTCGGTTCCCTTCAGAAAGCCATGTTGGAGCGACAGGATCTGTTCGTACGCTGCTTTGCGGAAAAGCTATTTACCTACGCGATTGGTCGAGAACTGACCATGGAAGATCGGCCTTATGTGGACGCTGCGATTCAAAATCTGAGCCAAGATGATTTTAAAATGAGGACTTTATTAAAGTCGATTGCGTTAAGCCCATTGTTTACTAAGTATTCCAGTGAAGTCGCCGAGCCGAGTCTCAAGACCAAGACACCTCCCAAGAGCACCGAATGAACCGAACCATCCATCGAAGAAGTCTGTTACAAGGGGCTGGAATTGCATTGGGGCTGCCCCTGCTCGAAGCGATGTCGAACCCGATTTCGGCTGCGGACAGCACCTACCAACCTGTGTCGAAGACACTTCGAACGACTCCGCGATTGATTTGCTGTTACATTCCAAACGGGGTCAATATCAAGCAATGGGCGCCCAAAGATAACGGGGCAAGCTACACGCTTTCTCCGACCCTGGACGTTTTGAAAGAGCATCGCGATGACTTCACGGTTTTGACCGGGCTCGGACACCCGGCTTGCAAAGGTGGGCACAGCGGCGCGGATACGTGGCTGACGGGTGCAGATCTTGGCCGAGTGCCTGGCGCTGAATACACGAACTCCGAATCGATCGACCAAGTCATCGCTAAGGCTCACGAAAAGGAAACTCGGTTTGCGTCACTTCAGTTGTCCGACATGTCAGGTACAGGCGGAGCTGGCCATTCGCACACGCTGAGCTTCAATCGCAACGGAACCCCTATGCCTGCGGAGAATTCGCCCCGTCGATTGTTTGAACGTCTTTTTGTTTCGGATTCGGCAGAGGGCCGCGAAACACTTCTAAAGACCTATGCGGATAAGAAGTCCATTTTGGATAGTGTGCTTCAAGACGCCAAACGATTGGATCGTGTGCTAGGTCGCCAGGATCAGCAAAAAGTGGAAGAGTACATGGAAAGTGTTCGGCAGACCGAAGCACGAGTTCTGCGACTGGAATCTTGGATCGATGTGCCGAAACCTGAGATCAATGCGACGGGACTGCAACTGGATTCGAAACCAATCGATGCGCACGATCGACCAGCCTGGATCGATGTCATGCTGGAGCTATGTTATCTGACGTTTGTGACCGATGCTACGCGAGTCATTACGTTTGAATGGTCCCGAGAAGCAGGCGGGTATGGTGGTGGGGGAGAGAACCATCACGAACTGTCTCATCACGGCGGCGATGATGGCATGCTGAATCGACTTGCCCAAATCGATCGTTTTCATTTGAGTAAACTCAATCGCTTCCTGACCTTTCTGAAGGCGACGCAGGATGGCCAGCAGCGTATGCTCGACAACACGATGGTTCTTTTCGGATCCGGAATGAACTCGGGCGAAGGGGGCGACCATTCACCGAAGAACCTGCCTTTGCTCGTTGCTGGAGGAAGCAAGTTAGGATTGCGGCATGGGCAACACTTGGCATTCGACGTGGATAAGCATCCGCCACTTTCGAACGTCCATTTGACTCTGGCTCAAAAGATGGGAGTGGAAACGGAGACGTTCTCCGATGCGTCGGGAACGCTAACCGGTCTCACGCAAGTGAGCTAACCGGCTGATTCGCAATTGGCTATTGATTGGGTTGCAGGGACC
>CAITIF010000118.1 GCA_903892365.1 uncultured Pirellula sp.
GAGCTTGAAGCAGGTGCAGGGGCCGAAGCGGTTTGCATCTGCGGTGCGATTGGACTGTACTTTGCGAAGGTGGCTGCATCCACTTCCGTGATCTCTGGCTCTTCTGCTGTATAGTTGGGGCGTATCTGCGCGATGGCAGTTGCTTGCTGGATGGCGTATTCTGCATCGACATGAGCGCCAAGCCGACGATGCAGTTCCGCCATGTTGTTCCAAGCACTCGCGGTTGGTCTGTGCTGCAAAGATACCATCAAGGCCCTTTGCGCTTCATCCATACGGTCTAAGTTGATCAAGACATAACCAAGCTGGCTTGCTGCTTCGCTTTGCGAAGGGGAGATCTGGATAGCAGCTTGGTAGCAAGCGACCGATTGGCTTCGAAGCCTGAAGGATTTTTCCGGATCAAGTTCCGCTTCCTTCTCTAACGTTTTTCCAAATGCGTAAAGCAACTCGGCAGCCCATCGATGCCCATCCGCGGCCAAAACAAACTGATAACGAGCATACGTTCGGTAGTGCTGAGAGGCGATCTCCGAGGAGACTCCGTCCAACACCCTGCCCTTCAAAGCTTCCGTGGAATGGGACCCGACCAGCGAACTGATCGAGTCGAAGGTTCCACCACCGACAAGATTTTGGAAGTCAGCGTCCTCACGTAAAGCGATGAATGCCTTTTCAAGGGCCGGTCCACTGTGCAAAACGCGACGGTGAGCGTCCATGGCGTTACAAAGCCGTCGCAGACCTGTGGTCGCCTCGCTTCGAGCGCTCATGATCGCGTTCCGTTTCAACAACGCATCACATCGTTCAAGATGCCCCTTGAGCTCCTGTTCTATCGCACCCCAACCCGTTGGAACTTCGAGCGATTCGGGAGCTCGGGATGCAGGATAAGGTGGACTCGATAGCAGTTCATAACTGACGCGTTGAGCCAAAGACGCTCGAAGCACGCTCGTCTCGTCCCGCACATCCGCCTGCGGCGACGTGGTGTTCGCATTCGATGTTGTGTTCGTGGTCACTGCCGAGTCGGACAAATCCTTTCGCGTTTCCGCTCTTGCTGAGGACGTCGTGGCCGACACCATTTGTGCAGGAGCTGTTTCACGAACCTCCGACTGAAGGTCGCGGTCCGGCAGGCCCTGTATCCCCGATCGCATTGCAGCGCTGGCTTGCCCTTGCGCATGGGTTTGCTTGGAATTCGATGGCAACGGGTCGTCCAAGATTATGCCGCCCACATCGCCACCAAGCCCGTCAGGTTGTCCTCGGACGGGCGCGTTCTGGGTCAACGCGTTGCGATGTGGGCTGCCATTCCATCGGGATTCCTCCGTAGAAGCATCCAAACCAGGTAATTCGGCAGGAAATTCAAGGGGTGCAGCAACCGTAGCCACCGAAGGGGACGCGGCAGATGCTGCTAAGTCAGGATTTTTGTTTTTGAATAACGAGGCGCGATTGCTGATTCGCAGACCTTTCGTACCCTGCTTGTCGGCATTCATTTTCGAAGAGATCACTGGCCCCATCAACGTCACCGGGGCGGGACGATCAGCGTTCGATTGTGGACCAAGCTCGAGCGGGACATTCGTCGAAGGTTCTGCTGGTGAACTATGACGGTAGTCTTGGCCTGGTTGGCGTACCGGTCGTTGCGGTTCCAATGCCTGCAATTCTCGATTCAAGTTCGACGGGCCATTTTCACGTGCGGACCACGGGGAAGCAGGGATCTCGCCCCCACCAAAACGCGCATCGCGTGCCGTGTCTGCTGGACGCTGAGGTATTTGATACTGTGGTATTTGATATTGTGGTGTTTGATACTGAGTCTGCTGATAGGGAGTCGGCTGGTATTGGGCAAACATTGCCCCTTGGTAGGACACGACTCCGAAGGCAATAACCAGGGCGACGCCGCGACGCAATGAAACCTTGTTGCTAATACGTGAAGTCACATGGGAATGGAATTGCGCGAGATGACTGCGTTGAGTTCTTGTTCTGCTTTGATGGTTTGCAGGCATTTACGGCTCCAAGCGAATTGAGAACTGCGAACACCTCTGAATGATGCACTCGCAATAGTCCTACATTCGGTACTTCCAGTATCCTCGGATCAACCATCATCCCCCGCAAACACGGCGCCTGCGGAATAGGGGACGGATAAACCGAAAATCGTGCAATCTCCCCGTAAATTACCTGTTTTGACAGACGGTTGGACAATCCGAACCAGGCGGCTACAATCTGCCGCACTGACTGAGTTTTTCGCCCCTTTTTGATCCACCAAGAGTGTAGTTCCATGACCGCAATTAAGCGTGTGGCAGTTTTGTTTGCAGGCGGCCCCGCCCCTGCCGCAAATAGTGTTATTTCTTCCGCTGCTTTTACTTTGCTCAATGCTGGCGTTGAAGTGATCGGAATCAAGCATGGGTACTCCAACTTGATCGACTACCATGCCGATTCTCCGCTGGTCGAAGGCAAGCATTACTTCCGGATTACTCAGGATCGGCTTGAGTTCTCGCGAACGGAACCGGGAATCATGATCGGTACTGCAAGATCCAATCCTGGCAAAGCGGTATCTAGCCCAGCTCACCTGACCGATCCCGAGCGTTCCGCGCCGCTTGGCCGAGTCTACAAAGCATTAAGATCACTAGGTATCGACGCCCTCGTTAGTATTGGTGGTGATGACACCCTGAAGACCGCGAACAAAATGAAGCTCTACCAAGATACGCTTCCACCCGACCAAGTTCGAATGCCCGTCATTCACTTGCCGAAAACCATCGACAACGACTACTCCGGCATCGACTTTACCTTTGGATATTTCAGCGCTGCCGAAACGCTTGCCGGCGAAATCCGAAATTTGAATCGGGACGCAGCTGCTGGCCAAGCATACTTCTTGTGTGAAGCGATGGGACGATCCGCTGGATGGCTAGCATACGGCGCTTCGATCGCTGGCGATGCCTGCATGGTATTGAGTGTCGAGGATATCGTTGGACCATTGAAGAATGTAGAAACGGTCAAGCAACCTGATGGCACGGAAAAATCTCGAACCGTCATGAATCTGGACGCGGTCGTCAACAAAATGGTCGCTATGATGTTGGCTCGCGAAAAAGCCGGTCGCAATTACGGTGTGATCGTCATCGCCGAAGGTCTGGCTGAATACCTGCCGGCTTCGTACCTTGACGGAATCAGTCGTGATGACCACGGCCACATCGCTATCTCCAGCATCGCGATTGGAAAAGCGTTTGCAACCATGTTGGCAGATGCTTACAAGGCTAAGACCGGAAAGAACCGCAAAATCAACGGAATACAACTTGGCTACGAATCGCGATGCTGTGTTCCAACCGCGTTCGACGTGATGCTTGGCTCGCAAATTGGGGTTGGTGCCTACCGTGCTCTCATAGAAGAGAAACTCAACGGCGTCATGGTGTCGGTCGGTGGGCAATTCAACGTGTCGTTTGTTCCGTTTGAGGAGCTCGTCGATCCAGTCACGTTGGTTACGAAGGTCCGATTTATTGAAACCAGCAGCGACTTCCATCGCATGGCTCGTTTGCTAGAAATGCCGACCTAAGCAGATTGTTACGACTAGACCGAACTAATCAGCTGCTGGGATGCTTGCTGACTGGCTGTGATTTCGTCCCAATTTGAACCGCGGGCGCTAGCCGCGACCACGTATCTAGCGCAATTCAACTCAACGCGGCTAGCGCCCAATGGCACACACTTTGTTCGAAATGAGCCGCAGGCGGTAGCCGCGACAACCGTATTTGACAGGGAAACCGTAACGCGGCTAGCGCCCGCGGCTCAGTCAAGCGAAAAGCTAGCTGCCGATTAACCGAATGAACCTCGCGCACGTGCGTATTTACCACGTTCTATCGCAAGAATGCCATCTTGACCCGCACGGAGAAAATCCTCTATCACCGCAGGTTGTCGTTTTCTCGCTCAACCCAATGATTCCTTCGAGGTATCAGCCATGCTGTTATCGATCGTGTTACCCGTGTACAACGAACAAGAGGTGCTGCCCGCACTTTTTGCTGCGTTACCACCTGTCCTGGAAAGAATCGGCTGCTCTTACGAACTTATCTTTATTGATGATGGTAGCCGTGATAGCACGCGATCGATCCTGAACGAGCATGCCGCGAAAGACGACCGAATCAAAGTGCTAGCGTTTAGCCGGAATTTCGGGCAACAAGCCGCGATCACTGCTGGACTCGATTTTGCAAACGGCGACGCGGTGGTGGTCATGGATGCCGACTTGCAAGATCCGCCCGAGTTGCTGGAAACCATGGTTGAGCAGTTTAAAAAGGGATTCGACGTCGTATCGACGCAGCGAATTTCACGCGAAGGTGAAAGCATTTTCAAAAAGGCCACTGCAAACGCTTTTTATTCCTTCATGAAGAAAGCGGTGGACGAGCGATTGCCAGCCCAGTGCGGCGACTTTCGTCTTTTTAGCCGAGGTGCAGTGCAAGCGATTCGAAAGTTTCGTGAACAGCATCGCTTCATGCGAGGGCTGGTGGCTTGGCTGGGACTGCGCGAGACGATTGTCCGTTTTCATCGTCCAGCACGGGCGGCTGGCGAAACCAAGTATCCACCTTGGAAGCTTGTGAAGCTAGCGTGGACGGCTATCTCTTCGTTCTCTGCCATGCCGTTACGGATTTGCCTTTCCGCAGGGATTATGCTCACGTCCTTCGGCCTTGCTTACTCCGTCTATGCTATTTACGCGGCTATATTCATCAAGTCCACGACTCCAGGTTGGAGCTCGTTGGTGTGCTTCCAGTTGCTATTCAATGGCGCTACGCTGACGGCCGTTGGATTGGTTGGCGACTACGTAGGTCGCATTTATGATGAAGCCAAACAACGACCTTTGTACGTGCTTGGCGACTCGGTCAACGTGGACTCGTCCGGCTGCGCTCACCGCGTCGTATGGATCAATCCCCCCGATGCGACCGAAGCAGAGGCTCCGCATGTATTCCGGTTCGAAGAAGCAAAAGCGAACCCCGCGCGCTACCGAAAGTCTGCATAGCACGGAACTATGATGAAAAGTGAGCGTTGGCACTGGCTTTTACTGATATTGGTTGGCATTAGTTTGTTTTCGGTTCGGCTCGGGAACACGCATTTGTGGGACCAGGACGAAGGCTATTATGCTGCCGCTGCGTCGGAGATGTACGCCAAGAATGATTGGGTAGTACCCTCCTTCAACGGAGAGCTGTTCGCTCATAAACCGCCCATGATGTTTTGGGGGATGATGCTGGGCTTCTCTGGATTCGGAGTGTCGGAACTGGGGGCTCGATTCGTCTCCAGCTTGTTCGGAATTGGCACGATTCTTCTGACATATCAATTAGCGAGGCGTCTGTTCGATTCGCTCACTGGACTGATGTCAGGCCTTGCTATCGGATCCTGCATTATGTTTACCATGGTTGCAAGGTCCGCGACAGCCGACGCTCACTTGACGTTCTTTGTATTGCTGTCGCTATCCATTTGGATGAATGGCTACTTGAGTGCAATCGGTTTGAATCGCGACGCGAAGCTTCGTTCAATTCCATGGTTTGTTTGGCTTGCGACCTATGGCGTGATGGGATTAGGCGTGCTTACCAAAGGGCCGATTGGCTTCCTTTTTCCTATGGCAGTTATTGGTCTGTTCTTGCTGAATGAACAAGAACGTTCCCCGACGGTCTCAAAATCAGCGGGGGCGAGGCTGTGGCGAACTATCGAGCCTTACATGCCAATCTCGTTTTTTCAAACTCTTTGGCGAATGCGTCCCGTCACCGCAATTGTGTGCATTCTGGCTGTAGCAGGGCCCTGGTACTGGTGGGTACAAATGCGAACCGACGGAGCGTTTCTGCGGGAGTTTATTGGGATCCATCACATGGGCCGATTTTCCGGTGCCATGGACAATCACAGTGGACCGATCTATTACTACGTTGTCGCATGTTTGTTTGGAATGTATCCCTGGTCGGCGTTCGCCATTCCAACGCTCATTCAAGTCTTTCGCGAATGTATATCCCCAATCCGATCGTTCGCCATGCGATTTGTTGTATGCTGGGCTGCGGTGTATTTGGTTATTTTCTCGCTGGCCGGGACGAAGCTGCCGAATTATGTTCTCCCTGCGTATCCCGCTCTTGCCATTTTCTGCGGTCGATTCTTTGCCGTTTGGATGACCGATATTCGGCACGTCAATCCAAAGTGGCTTCATCTTGGTTGGGCCTTGATGATCTTCCTTGGTTTTGCCATCGTACTTGGTTTTCCCGCATTGAGCTTCGTCGTCTCGGAAGGGCAAACGATTCTCGATCGACTTGAGCTCGATTCCAGTTCGCAACACCGTATGGCTTGGTTCGCCATAGCTGGAGCTCCCTTGTGCTTGTTTGGTGCGCTCGGCTGGCTTACGTTCATACAAAGCAAATGGAAACTCTCCGGCGGTGCGTTCACTTTGGGAGCCATTTCCTTGATCGCATTGCTAACTCAATTTGTAGCTCCTCAAGTTGACCGTTGGCAAGGAGCACAGCGGATGGCCGAAAGTTTCGGGCAAGAGAATCGAAAGAAGGGCTTTGTCTCCGTCCCATCCAAGAAAGACACCACGATTGTTGTGCTGGGTCAATTCAGACCCTCGTTGGTTTTTTACTTCGGCCAAGTGGTCCACTTTAGTAGCTCGAACGAAGACGCGATCGAAAAGTCCAAAAGCAGTCCAGAGTCCATGTTGATCACGACCGAAGAACATCTTCAAGAATTGCAGGACCAACTACCTCGACACTCGCAAGTGATCGAAAGAATTGGTAGCCTTCCAGGTCAGGACAAGCTTCTTGTCGTAGGGCCAGAAACGATTCGACGCTAAGATAGCATCCGTGGCCTGACGTGAGGCTGAAAGATACCAGTCTTATCCGTGGGGGACGCAAAGCGGTGCTCGATTGAGCGAGCGTCTTTAGACTTTAAACTCGAGTTTAAGTTTAAGTTTAAGTTTAAGTTTAAGTTTAAGTTTAAGTTTAAGATTGGGATTGGGATTGGGATTGGGATTGGGGGCGAGGGAGAAAGCACACGATTGAGTGCTAATGCAAAGGCTGGTAAAACGGGGCCATGCAAAATTCCGATCAGATTCAGGCCGTTACTTGCTTTACGCGTTTGAATCGGCAGATTCTTGATAGACCGATTGAGCAAGAATGTATGAATAGACGGCCGGAGGGACTTGATATCGAATGCTCTGCCCCTTGCGGATGCGAGTCCGTAGGTTGGTCGAACTGATGTCGACTTGAGTTGCGGCCACTTGCAGACGTTGCGCGGCTAAGAATCGCTCTTCGGACATGAACGGCTGAAGATGTTCCCAGGCAGGTTCTCCGAAACCAGCACGGCAGATAACACAGGGTGTTATCAACTCAAAGAGCTGCTTCGGCTGATGCCATTTGGCGATGTCTTTGAGCACGTCAGCACCCATCAATAAAAAAAGCTCCGTTTCGATTTCGCCCTCCCGCGACAGGTCCTCGTGAATGGACCGAACGGAATCCAGCGTGTAACTAACACCCCCGCGATCTATTTCTCGAGTGTCCAATTCAAAATATGGGTTACCGCCGATCGCAAGCTTGACCATCTCGATCCGGTCGCGGTTGCTTGCCGCTTTTTGTTCTGTTTTTAACGGAGAAACGTTCGCAACCAGGAATCGTACTTGGTCCAGTTGTAGGGCTTCGCGACAGAGTTCGGCGAGCATCAAATGACCGTGATGGATGGGGTCGAACGACCCACCAAACAATCCAATTTTACGCTTCATGGTTCTAAGGTTCCTAAGTTGTTTTCGAGCGTGGCAGAACCGTGACTCGCAGATCGCATACATTCGTCGAAGTTGGGCCGGTAATGACCAGACCTTGAGTTTGTTCGAAGAATCGGTAGGCATCGCAACGCTGGAAATAATCTGCGGGGTTCAGCCCACGCTCGTTCATGTTCTCGATCACCATTCGGTTGATCATAGCACCTGCTGCGTCGGTTGGTCCATCTTCCCCATCCGTACCGCCGGAGATAAACGCAAAGTCTTGTTGCGGATCCCATGCTTGGTTTCCTTGCAAATGAAGCAAGACCGAAAGCGCGAGTTGTTGGTTTCTACCTCCCATGCCGCGAGTTTCCAATGATGGCAAGACAACCGTGGGTTCCCCGCCAGAAATGAGGCAATCGATATGCTCTTGCGTGGAAGTGGCGACCATTTGAGTCGCTATCTTTTCACCAAGAGTCTGGACATCACCTTCGCATTTGGGTGCGCAGTGCATCCAATAACGATATCCTAGCTCGACCGCTTTTTGGCCGGCAGCGTCCACGGCTGTTGCATTGTTCGCTAAAAGAACATGAGCGAGTTCACATCGTGGGTTGCTTTTGCTCTGACGACGATTCTGATGCGAGACTTTGAGAAGCAAAGTACGGATGTTGGCAAACTGGTTCGGAAAGAATGTATCCAGTACTTTCAGTGCGCAGGCAACGTCTGGTTCGGGAGTAAGCACGGTGGGCCCCGAAGCGATGATCTCAAGGGGGTCCCCAAGCACATCGGAAAGAATGCAAGTGATCAAGTGTTTGGCGTTGCAAGCCCGCGCAAGTCCGCCTCCCTTGACTTCGCTTAGGCATCGTCGGACCGAATTGAGTTGCTCGATATTGGCTCCGCCATCGGAAAGTGCCTTGGTCAGTTCTACTTTTTCGATAAGAGAAAGACCATCGATGGGCGAGCAAAGCAGTGCCGATCCACCGCCGCTGATCAAGGCAACGACGCAATCATTCCTTTGAGCTTTCGATACTAGCTTCAGGATCTCGTTGGTTCCCGATACTACTTTTTCGGTGGGCTGATTCATCCCCGGAGGTCGTGCCTGGCATAAGGTGATTCCGCCGGGAACTTCGTCATGCCAAGGAGCCGTTCGTTCGGGAATATTGAACCACCCAGCTAAGCTTGGAAACGGGCGTCCCGATTTTCGAAGCATACGCAACAAACCTAACAACATACTGTCGCAAGCTTTGCCAGCACCTACAAGAATCAGCCGCGAACAGCCTTTTAAGTCCCACGTTTGCTCGCCCAACGTAAGCCAACGGCCATCCCACGAGGATTGTGATTCCACGACATAATCAGCACGTACAGCATCAACACCGTAACGCCAAATGTCGAGTGCGTCACGGGAGACTTGGTCCGACGAGGTCGCAGATCCCATTTTGCTTTTTGGGAATTGGTGCGGAAGATGGGGTGGGAGACGATCTGGCATTCGATGCTTATGCATTCGAGGGGGGAATATGGCATCGTGCGGGCTAGCCGAAACATTCAAAATGTGATTCTGTCAGCGAAAGATTGACCTTCGCTACCAATTTCCCCAAGATATTCGAATCACGTTCGAAGTTCCATGGGACGATTGGGCATTATCACCACCCTAACTATAGCGAACAAAATGAAAAGTCGACTTGCTCTTACCGCTTTCACTCTGCTGTCGTGTTGCGTTCCACTTGTAGGCTGCAACATGAAGAACTATTCGGCAAGTCGCGATTTCGAGAAAACGATCCCTTGCGATTCGCAAATGGAAGCCGAGGTTAGCTCGTTTTGCGGGGATATCGTGATTACGAAAAGTGAAC
>CAITIF010000119.1 GCA_903892365.1 uncultured Pirellula sp.
AAAGAGATTACCATGTGGCTCGTCCACATGGGATCCTAGTCTCAACCAGCAGGCCAACTAAGGCGGCCAATTAAGGGACACGGCCAATTAAGGGACACACCACTTTATTGATAATTCAACCAACCAACCAAATCACTCATCAGTCCATATACGCTTTGCGGCGGCAAAAAAGAGGCGGCTGACCTCCAACACGCAACAATTTTCTAGGAGGCAGCTGAGGGACACACAATTTTATTGATAATCCAACCAACCAACTAAACCACTCATCAGTCCTAATGCGCTTTGCGGCCGCAATAAGAGGCGGCTGACCTCTAGCAAGCGCCCATTTTCTGGCTCAGCTTAGAAGCAAGCGCAAAAGGGCAGCATCGCGAACCGCCTAGGTCGCCATCGATAATTTACGTTCAGTTCGAAATCGTCCGAACTAGGACACAAGCCGTTTGAGGTAGAATCTCCGATGCGTCTTCAAGCTGCGCATCTCACTCACTGTTTGAGCCTTACCCGCTACTTGGCTGAACATCCGCCCAAAGTCTTTCGTCAGTCGCTGCCAATCGGCGACCTCAATCCCCAATCGCTCCAACAACGGAGCAAGACCATTGGGGGTGAAACCAGACTTATCGGAACGATGCATCCTGGCCGTCAAATCCAACAACTGCAGATAGTCCAGCGACGATAGCGGCAACACACCCTTGTCACTGCATCGACGTTTGTTCTTGCTCGGCTTGGGACCCGTATCATTCTTCGAAGTCTTCAATTCGATCGGACTTAAGAATGAATCGGCATCCGATGCTACTCCAGCGGCAGTCGCTTTAGCACTCTGATAGCGAAGCTTCCCCGAAGTGAACTCGCTTTTCTCAATGCTCTTGGCCATCGATGCCCGAATCGGATTCAGATCGACATACGTCGAACAAGCCAATACTGCTTCGTCATCCAAAAGGCGGACTGCTTTGAAACGTCCTTGAAAAAACTTGCCATTTTCCTTGTCGTCTTGGTTCGCACGCGTTCCAATCTTTTGGCAAAGGATTCGCATCCACCAAGAAATGTCGCTAAGTCTTAGACGGATCTTCTTGACTTCGACCGGCGAATTCGCAATCGCATCAATTTCTTTTTGCGTCGGCTCCAGCGGCTTACCTTGAGAATTCTTTCGTTTTGGGCAAAGCATGAGCCATCGACGGGCCACTTCGGCATTTCCCCAAGTCTCCACGACATCGGGCCGAGATCGAAGGATTTGATGGAAATGATTAGACATGACGGCTAGTGCAATGATGTCTATACCCATTTGGGCCGCTTGAAGTTTAATTTGTTCTTCGATCCATATTTTTCGGTGATCGAAGTTCTTTTTCGTGACGGGATCGTCTCCAAAGAGGAAGCACCTTCTGACTACACGAGCGCACAAATGTACGGTTGCCACCTCAGTAGGCTGGAAAATTTCTGCTCGCGCTAATCTAACCATGATTCAGACTCCCGAGTAGGGACTAAACGCAATCAATTCAGATCGCAGAATTAGAAAATCCTAAATGCCATTAGTCAAGTCGCAAAACACAAAAATGGTGTGTCCCCAGGGTGCCTGCCTTAACGCGTCGATATCGGATTGTCTGAATCGACGGCAGAAGTCCCCAGCAGTCGTAGGATCCGGAATTGAATCCGCCCCAATCGCATCTAAGAAAGCAGAATCATTTCGTAGTAGCTCCATGTGTTCGAGCCTAGAACCGTTGCACAGGACGTTCATCACCATCGCAAGGACATGGTCTGATTCATGGTAAGGAGCATGCGACTTGAGCAGCTTGACATGATTATTAATGGCATCCGTCAGACCGACATAAGGCAATCAAGGGACACACCACTTTATTGATAAATCCAACCAACCAAACTACTCATCAGCCCTAATGCGCTTTGCGGCGGCAATAAGAGGCGGCTGACCTCGAACACGCATCCATTTACTGGCTCAGCGTAGAAGCAATCGCAAAAGGGCAGCATCGCGAGCTGCCGCCGAGGTCGCCATCGATAATTTACGTTCCGTTCGAAATCGTCCGAACTAGGACGCAAGCCGCTTGAGGTAGAATCTCCGATGCGTCTTCAAGCTGCGCATCTCACTCACCGTTTGAGCCTTACCAGCTACTTGACTGAACATTCGGCCAAAGTCTTTCGTCAGTCGCTGCCAATCGGCGACCTCAATCCCCAATCGCTCCAACAACGGAGCAAGACCATTGGGTGTGAAACCAGACTTGTCG
>CAITIF010000120.1 GCA_903892365.1 uncultured Pirellula sp.
AACAATGTCATAGCCAAGCTTTACGAAATCAGAACTGTTTTCAGGGATCTCATCAGGATCAACGCAGCCGATTTCTTTTTCTTGCTCTTCGCCGTCCTGAAAATGGAATTCCGGTATCGCATAAGCGTAGATATCGAATTCACAATCGAGGGTTTTCGCACAAAGATCGATGACCGTCGCAAGCTGATTGAATCCGCCGTACTGGTTGAACGATTTCACGGAGAGATCTTGATAATCAAAGATCGACAATCGTTTCACCCTGCAGTTGCTGACACTGCAAATTTGCTAAACCGGTTGCGGTTCTGGGAAAGGATATTGGGGTTTGCCATCCGGCGATGAATCCCAATTGGGCCGAGTGACTCGTCGCTTTGGGAAGAAACCAATGAGGTAGAAATCCATCTTCCCACGATTACATCCTGTGCGACTGTTCAGTTTTAGATAGTTGGCTCAAAAGCCAAAAGCGGAGGGCACGGGGATCGAACCCGCAACCCCTTACGGGGCACTTCATTTCCAATGAAGCCGCTAGCCATTCGCCTACCCTCCAGACAAACGTCACCGGAAAGCATATCCTAGCGTCGACGATCGGCAAGTCGCGTCCCCTGATTTTTCTACGGATTCTCACATTATGACTTTTCCAGCTTGGGTATTTCGGTCCAATTCGACCGCCTTTGATCTCGTCCAGATTGACAAAAAATCTTACGAGAATGCTGATATTCCGGAGGATCATGTCCTGATCCGCGTGCGGGCTGTTTCGCTCAATTATCGCGATTTGATCGGCTGGAAAAATCTTGCGGGCCGGAAGCTAGATGGACGGGTGCCCGCATCCGACGGCGCAGGTGAAATCGTGGCTTGCGGATCCGCCGTCCGCCAATGGAAAGCTGGGGATCGAGTTGCGGGATGCTTTTTTCAAGCCTGGCAGACGGAGCCGTTCGATTCGATCCATCATAAGAAAGACTTGGGAGGCACCTTGGATGGCATGCTCCAAGAATACGTGTGTTTGCCAGAATCCGGCGTCGTCAACATCCCGTCGCACATGAGCTTTGAGCAAGGTGCAACGCTCCCCTGTGCCGCTCTGACGGCTTGGTACGCGCTCCGAAGCCGAGGGGGACTTCGCAAGGACCAAACCGTTCTGTGTCTAGGCACGGGCGGGGTGTCGATTTTTGCATTGCAGATCGCCTCGAAAATGGGCGCCAAGGTCTTCATCACCTCCAAGGATCACGAAAAGCTGGCCAAAGCGAAAGAGCTAGGGGGATTCGAAACCATCCATTATTTGGAGACGCCAGAGTGGGGAAAAGAGATCCTGAAGCGGACACAGGATCGCGGTGTCGATCACATCGTGGAGGTGGGTGGGCCCGGAACGCTGGAGAAATCCATGCAATGCATCACGGCGGGTGGGCATATCGCTTTGATCGGCGTGCTCACTGGTTTCGGCGCTTCCAACACCAGCTTGTTTCCGTTGCTTGCGAAAAATGTCCGGCTCAATGGCATCTATGTCGGGCCACGAGATCAGTTCATCGCCATGAACGCTTTCATGGAAGAGACTCACTTTGAGCCAGTCATTGACCGAGTCTTTGATATGCAACATGCCTTGCAAGCTTTCGAGTATCTCGCAAGTGGCAAGCATTTTGGAAAGGTTGTTATCCGTGTGTGATCCTAAAGCATTTCTTAACACAGAAGCCGCACAGACCAACGATCGAAGTTAGGGCTAACACGCGCCTTTTGTCACTTGGCGATGTTCTTCGCGGACAGTCACTTTACCCGCCTTCAATTGGTTGGTAACAAAAGCGATTGCGGCTTGCACGTCGATGCCTCGGCTACACGAAAAGATGTCGAGGCATACCGCTTGATGCTCGGGCCAAGTGTGGGCGGCCAAATGGCTTTCAGCGATCACGACCACTCCTGACAGGCCATAGGGCGAGAACTGATGAAAGCAGCTTTGAACTACCGTTGCCCCTGCAAGTTTGGCTGCGTCCACAAGAATTTGCTCCAGGACCACGGGTTCCGTTGGAATCGCGAGGCATTCCGAAAAATCAATAAGCCAGTGCCAACCTAAAATGATGGATTGAGACAAGAAATCAACTTTCTATCGAAGTGAAGCCAGCAGTAAGTCGATCTGCCACCATCACCTATTGGGCGGGCTTTGCATCTCGATTACCAACCAAGAGCTCAAAAATGGGGGATGCAATCAAGGTTGTAACCACAGCCATAATGACCAACATAGCGAATAGTTCCTGACTGATAATCCCACGCTGTAAGCCAATATTGATAATAATCAGCTCCATCAATCCGCGAGCGTTCATCAACGTGCCTATCCCGAGTGCTTCGCGTTGTGGAATCCCGCTCAAGCGAGCAGCAAGCCAACAAGCCACAAATTTTCCAAGCACAGCTGCAATCAATACCAACGCGCTCAATGCCCACAGGTATCCACTATTGAGCAAACCAATTTTAGTGTTGAGGCCCGAGTAGATGAAAAACAGCGGAAGCAATAACGCGACCGCCAGTGGCTGAATCCTTGCAATCAAATCTCGACTCATAATGCCCCGAGGCATACAGGCTCCCATGACAAAGGCGCCGAACACGGCGTGCAAATGAATCATGTCGGTGAACCATGCTCCTAAAGCCATCGATGTTAAACCAACTACCAACCCCGCATCGCTGAGTTCTTCTTCAGAATCGAACCACAGGAACTTAAATCGCTCCAAAAGCGGACGAACCACAAGCGTTGCAACCAGCACAAACCCAAGCCCTCCCGCAATGCTCCAAATCGCACTGCTAGAACTGCCATCGAAGCTGGCTAAAACCAAGGCCAGCAGGCACCAAGCCATGGCATCATCGATCGCCCCCGCGCCAATGGCGACGGTACCCATCAGAGTGCCCGTGAGGCCTTTGAAATGAATGATTCGCGCCAGCATTGGAAAGGCCGTGATGCACATCGATGCGCCCAAGAACAACATGGCTTCGCTCAGTTTGACTTGAGAGGGAAACAAAGTCGTATTGTTGTAGAAGTACCAAGCGAGGCCTGCACCAAGCAAGAACGGAGTCACCATGCCTGCCAAACTAACCGCAAGCGATTTTTTGAAATGCGATCGCAACACATCCACTCGAAATTCCAAGCCTACGACAAACATGTAGAGAGCAAGCCCCAATTGCGATGCCGGAAACAAGTACGATTGGGTATCTCGAGTGGTCTGGGAACGATCCCAAGGAAAGACCGCCTGTTGGAGTCCCGGTGCCAAAAGTCCAAACAAGGAAGGCCCAAGCAGCACCCCCGTAATCATCTCTGCCACCACCTGAGGTTGCCCGAATCGCTTCGCGACAATTCCAACCAATCGACATGCAGTCAGAATAATCCCGATTTGCAGAAAAAATTGAACGGCGAGCTGTACGTTATTGGTTGGATTCATGGCTTCGAAATATAGTTGTTCAAACAACCATTGTCCAGATCTAGGGTTGCGGTTGATCAACTTTCAAGCAGTTGCTCGACAGGCTTTTGGCAAATGCCTTGTGGGATTTGGTTTCGAATCCTTGTCTAAGGTGCTCTTGTTGTTCCTGGATTTACCCTAAAGGCGGGTAGTTGCGATTCCTAGCGTCGATGCAGGGGAACGATTGTGACATGCTCAAAAAATCAGCCAAACAGGGAAAGGGATGTGAAACAACCCTTAGAGTGTTGCTCGTGTGACGCATGCTTCCGGTAAACAGCTCGATTGCAATAGAAGCAAAAACCCAGACGTTCCATCATTGCCGAGGAAACGGGCACCCTTCTAATCGATACGTTGCACCGATGTTCACGAACTTTCCATTACGGCATCGCAAAGGGTTCGGAACCGACATTCCATGAAAAGCAAAACAATCCACTGCATTGGCACACGGTGAGCATAGAAGTGAATTGCAATATGGAACGAGAACCGCCTCCCCTAAACCTTGATTGAAGCGGG
>CAITIF010000121.1 GCA_903892365.1 uncultured Pirellula sp.
AAATCGAAACGAAGTTCGCGTTCACAACGTGAACGCAAAGCCTTCGCACCCATTCCGCTCGAGTCCATCTCTGCATGGACGATTCGAGGTTTTGTGCTGGCGATCATTTTAGCCTTGCCATGGTATTATGGCTGTGCGACTTGGTCGGGCCAGCAATATCTATATATGGCCGCCATTCCTTTGGCTAGCTTGGTGGGCGTTCATTGCGTGATTTGCTTCCTCAAGAAAAAGGGGAATGCGAAAATCCCATGGTTGAGCTGGGTGTTTTTCGGTCTGGGGGGACTTGCTTGGATACAATCCTTAGGCGTTTTTAGCTGGGAGCCATCGATACTCTCGCCACCTTCAGTCGCCGTTCAGCGATGGGCACTTGGCGTCGCCGAGGCTCCTGCTGCTTTGGAGCCACATCTTCTGACGAGTCCTCAAGAAATCAACGCCAATGATTCTGACTCAAGAATTCTGTGTGACTTAAAGGATATTCCCCAGGAGAAACGGCATTTCGCATGGAGCATTGAACCCATGCACACCAAGGCCGCGATGGCTGCAATGTTTCTTTGCGGGATGCTGATATGGGTAGGAACCATGGTCTTTTCGGAGCCCTTGCATCAATTGTGTTTGTTTGGGGGCATGACACTTGGAGGAGTGCTGATTGCATGTTTTGGTATCCAATGCGCGATCTCCTACCAAACGGAGAACTTTCTTGGGCTAACTTCGGGAGGTTCTTATGCCACGTTTGTTTCCAAGAATTCGGCAGGAGGATTTCTCAATGTGTGTATCGCTGGGGCATTGGGGTTATTGGGCTGGACCTTACTCAATACAAAACGCAAATCGAATGATGTACGTTACAAGTTTCCTGACGCCAACCCGTTTTTGAAGATCCGTGGTTTGGTCGAAGATCTCTTGTCCGACCTGAACACTCCTCAAATCGCATCCATGCTTTGTTTGATTACGATCGTGGCATCGCTCGTGATCAGTCTGTGTCGTGGCGCAGCGCTTAGCGCATTCGCTGCGATGATCGCGTCGGTGCTGATTGCTAATGCAAAAAATCAGAGTCGTGGGGCCATCGCAACGTCATTTGCCTTAACCCTTGTATCCCTGGCATGTTTGCTCGGATTTCAACTTGATGATCAAGCTTACACCCGACTTGAGAGTGTCTCCGAGATCGATTTTGAAGAAGAGCTTCGTACCGGCCGAGCTTACATCTGGGGCGTAGCATGGCAAGCCACTAAGTTTTACGGATGGCTGGGTAGTGGACTTGGCACCTTTCACTTTGCATACTTGCCTTTCCAAAGGCCTTCCTCGCCAAATTGGTTTTATCACGCTGAGAGTTTATATGCCCAGTG
This sequence comes from uncultured Pirellula sp., assembly GCA_903892365.1. Taxonomy (GTDB): domain Bacteria; phylum Planctomycetota; class Planctomycetia; order Pirellulales; family Pirellulaceae; genus JBKCUI01. The sequence goes on from CAITIF010000121.1 coordinate 1,341, forward strand.
CGCCGTAGAGCTCGGGTTGTTCGGTCTTGTGGTACTGATTGCATCCCTTGTGGCCGTGTTCATTACCTTACAGAGAAAGCTGCCAACAGAAGATTGGAGAGTTGTATTCCCGGCAAAGCTTGCCGCAGGTTATTTGTTGTTTAGCCAAGCTTTACATTCTTTTGTCGATTTTGCCATGATCGTCCCGTCGCTATGGGTGCCAGCTTGCGTTCTTTTGGGATCGGTGATGGGCCTTTATCACCGACTTGGAAACGCACCTGCGGTATCACGAAAGCACAAGCAGCCAACACCCAAACCAGAAGCCAACCGACCCAAAGAAGCAGCACTCCAACGATCTCGCGTGCTGGGACTAGGATTGTCGATTGGACTAGCGTTTGGATTCTATTTCGCGAATGCATCGGTGCAATCGCTGGCGACATCAGACTCTATGCAGAAATGGGTCAAGCAAGAAAATGCGAAGCCGTTGTCCGATCGCTCGCGAGAGCAAGTTATGGAACTTGCGAAGATGTGGAGCAAAAATCAACATCAACTAGAAGATAACTCGGTCGCCATGCGGCTCTTTGCAGATGCGTTTGTATCGGATTATCGCATCCGTCAAGTTTCTGGGGCAGCTCAACAATCCGAAGCGGACCAAGCCTGGATCAACTCGTCCCCAATTCTGTTGAACGTCATCCTAGATAAAGAACTGAGTCCGAAAGACCGAGAGCGCGTTATTGACGCTGTTGGTGGTGACAAAGCCCTTAGCAAGCTTGCAACTGCTTCCAAATGGTATGCGCTCGGTCAAACAAAATCTCCCTTAGACTGGCGATTCCTGACA
>CAITIF010000122.1 GCA_903892365.1 uncultured Pirellula sp.
CAAGTGAGCTCGGGTACAACGAATCCGGACCTCATCAAAATCCTGATTCGCTGGAAATGGCTTCCGATTCTCGGGTCTCTAGTCGGCGCAACGGCTGGCTTTTTATACTTCGGCCAGCTTCCGCAGCAGTATAAGGCACTGGCCTTGGTGCAAGTGGTCTCCCCAGCCAGGGAAGTGCAAATCTCCAATACTTTCAACCAACAAGCGCTGGAAAACCGGGGCGTCGGTAGCGACGAACTGGTCGTGGTCCAAAGCCCTGCCGTGCTTTCGAAAGCGGTTGATATTGGGCGTTTAACCCAACACAGAAAACTCGCCGGGAAGTCATCGGAGCAAATCGTTCGAATGCTCCAGTCCCCGAAGCTGCTTGAATTGAGGCTCGGGTCCAAAGATGTTAATAGCAACATCATTCAGATTGGCGTCACGACGGACGACGCAGAACTGTCGGGTGACATTCTTCAAGCAGTCGTCGGTGGTTATGAAGATTTCGTCACTGGCAACATCAAAAACTACACGAAAGAAGCCCTCGCAGCATTGACCAAGTTTGGTGACGAATACGAAAAAAAATCTTCTCAAGCACGCTCGGAAATCGCAAAGCTCAACGCAAACCCCAACTTGATTATGAAGGAAGGGAAGCCGCACGATCCCGTTGCGGACACCGTCTTGAGTCTCAATGAGAAGCTGAGAACGCTAGACTCCCAGTCGAGAAACATTGAAGCTGTCTTGAAACAAGTGGAAGAAGGCCGAAATGCCCAACGTTCCCCCGAACAACTCTTGAAGTTGCTCTCGTCCTACACGACAAACCTCGATTTCCGTGACGATACAAGCACTACGGCTCAACGCACCGACTTCCGAGCCCAACTGACCCTGGTCGAAGCTTTCGAACAGGATCGCGTCATCCCCCTTCGGTCACAACTTAGCTTGCTGCTGGATCAATCGAAAGGCGAATCTCACCCCGAAGTGATCGCCGTCAAAAACCGTCTTAGCAAAGTGGAAGAGGAACTCACCCGACGCCGTGAAAGGCTCAAGGAGTACGAATCCGAATCGACCAACCAACAAGTCGATATGCCAACCATGGAAAGCCGCCTGAACGTTTCGGTAGGCGCCTTGAAAGAAGCCTTGATGGCAATCTCTTTTGAGAAGAATGACTGCAAGCAGGAAATTGAATCCTTGCGAGGGCGAATGCAAGAAAACCAAGCTGCAATCAACAAATACGCTCTTAGCGTCGCGGAACTAGAAGCGGTCAGCGAAGTTGCGACTCAAATCAGCGAGAATCTTCGCAAGCTATCTCTCGGGTCCGAATATGGCCAAAAGACTGTAACTCGGCTGGCCCTGCCGCAAATGGGTTCTTTCAATGGGCCTTATTGGGCCAAGTACATCGGCGGTGGTGCGGCTCTTGGATTCATTGCCTTTGCTGGTCTTGCCTACCTGCTCGAAATGGCCGACCGGTCCTACCGAAACCCAGAAGAAATTGCAACCGATCTCGGCATGCCCATCATCGGACACCTACCATTAGCAACGATCTCTCGAGTCGACCGTATTGATGACAAAGTGGATAGTTCCGTAGTCACGCTTCATAAAGCAAGATCGCCCATCAGCGAAGCGTTTCGCGGGATTCGAACAGGCTTGTTTTTTGGTTGCCAACAAGGTGGCGTCAAAGTGATCCAAGTTACCAGCCCAATCCCTGGGGACGGAAAATCAACGGTTGCTGCCAACATTGCTGTCTCGATCGCGTTGTCAGGCCGAAATGTCTGCCTCGTCGATTGCGACTTCCGTCGCCCCCGCGTGGCGAAAATTTTCGGTTTGCGAGAAGACATCGGATTCGTGCAAGTCATCGGTGGCAAAGCCGATCTTGATGACTCAATCCAGGCGACTTCGGTTAGCAATCTTTCGGCTTTGACCTGCGGTAAACGACCGTCTAACCCAGCAGAACTGCTTTCTAGCGAAGTGTTTGGCGACCTGATCGCGACCCTCCGTGAACGATTCGATTTCGTGATTGTCGATACACCACCTATGCTTGCGGTTAGCGATCCAGCCAACGTGGCTCGTCACGTCGATGGAATTCTGCTCACGATCCGTCTTCGAAGAAATCTGCGTCCAATTGCCTCGCGTGCTGCCCAGATGCTTCATGCCCTTAATGCAAATATGCTTGGGGTAGTGGTCAATGGAATCGGTGTTGGTGGTAACGCCTACGGCTACGGCGGATATCG
>CAITIF010000123.1 GCA_903892365.1 uncultured Pirellula sp.
ACCTAACGACCTACGACGCCAACAACCAGCTTTCGAATGCGATTGGGGCTTCGGCTTTTGAACAATACATCGAATCCGAAATTCGCCAGCCACTTTTGCAAGGGGCTGGAACCGAGTTCAATCGAATCGCTGGTCCTGGGGCTCGACCAGGTCAAATCAATGGTTTTTTAATCGGTAGGGTTCGAACGGATATCAGCATTACCGATTTCGAACGAGCCGTGCGCGATTTGGTCGCTGATGTCGAAAATGCTTACTGGGATCTTCATTTCGCATTTCGTGATCTAGAGGCCAAAGTGGATGCGCGTGACATCGCGCTTGTGACCGCTAAAAAACTGGAAGCGCAGGCTGCAACGCAAGGCACAGGTGACGCAGCTCAGGCAATGGAACAATATTATCGCTTCGAATCCGATGTCATCGATTCGGTGAACGGCCGACCTATCGATGGAACTCGAGTCAACAACGGTAGCTCCGGAGGAACGTTCCGCGGAACGGGAGGTCTAAGGGTTTCGGAACGACGATTGAGATTGATCCTGGGGATGGCCATCAACGATGGCAAGCTGATCCGTACAACCGACGAACCAACAGAAGCCCCTGTGCTTTACGACTGGGACAGTTCAAGCGGCGAAGCCGTTCTTCAGCGAGAAGAAGTCCGACGTCAACGCTGGGTCGTAAAACAACGTGAACTCGAATTGATTGCTAATCGCAATTTCCTAAAGCCTCAGTTGGATGTCATCGGAAGATACCGATTCCGCGGCTTCGGAAAAGATCTGATCAATTACGAAGGCAAGTCCAATGCCGTTTCGAACCTGATGGACGGTGACTATCAAGAATGGCAAGCAGGGATTGAATACACGTTGCCGGTTGGATTTCGCAAGGCTTTTACAGCCGTCCGTAATTCGGAACTCGGATTGCGACGGGATATCGAAATTCTGAAGGAACAAGAGCGCGTTGTATTGTATGGGCTGAGCAACGCAATGAATGAGATGAAACGCTCCTTCGATTCGATGCAAGTTCAAGAAAAGCGGTTGGGGGAAATTGTACGCCAGCTCAATAGCCTTCAAGCCAAATGGGAATCGGGCCAAGATCCGGCGTTGGACGTTTTGCTAGAGACCCACCGGCGTCTTTTGGACGCTCGCTTGCGGTACCACCAATCGCGTATTGAGTACGTGCTGGCGATTCGAAATGTCGAATTCGAAAAGGGCTCGCTCCTCGAGTTCTGCAATGTCAATCTAGCTAGGTAAAACGACCGATTTTTGACGCAGCTTGAAAGCTTCGTAGTCTTCTCGAGTGTCGATACCGCGAGGCGAGCGATCGACAATACCGACCAGAATCCGTCGGCCGGCTTGCAAGAACCGCAATTGCTCCAGCTTTTCAATTTGCTCCAAAGGGCTCATGGGTAGTTCGGCTAACTGCAACAAAAAATCCCGTCGGTAAGCATAGATGCCCAAGTGCTGTAAGAAGCAAGGTGGCTGTGCGAGCAGCAAACCATCGTCCCAGGACCTAGGATGGGGAATCACGGAGCGACTAAAGTAAAGGGCCGCTCCGTCATGGCCGCAAACGACCTTCACGCATGCGGGATCTTCCAAATCCGATTTGCTTCGAATGGGTGTTGCCAGGGTTGCAACATGAGCTGACGGATCGCTTTGCAGCAGTTCCATCACCGTATCGATCGAACTGCCAGCGATTTCGGGTTCATCGCCTTGGACATTGATGAACACATCTACATCGGGACGTGCACGCGCGACTTCCGCAATACGATCCGTTCCACTTTGCGCATTGATATCGGTCATGACCGCATCACCACCAAACCGCTCAACAGTTTCGAACAGTTGAGCATGGTCAACCGCAATCGTTATGCCTTTGGGAAGTTTCGCTTTCTGGCAAGCCAAGTAGGTATGTTCTAAGACCGTTTTTCCCGTTTCACACAGCAACAGTTTTTCAGGTAGTCGCGTCGATGCAAGCCTGGCGGGAATGACAATTTCGCCGATCACTTGGCAATCTCCGTCAATACCTGCGCGATTTGAATCGCCTTCCGGCCCTTGAAGGAGCCTGCCGAGGCATGAAACTTGACGCGATCAGCGATTTCTACCTCAAGAGGTTGACTCACATCTTTTTCCGTTGAAATGATGTCGCCTACTTCTAGGTCGAACAAATCGGTCGTCTTGATCGTCGATCTGGCAAGCGTCACGATGACATCGGCCAGCGAACCATCCAGCCGAGTTAGAAGGCGCCCCTTGGTTTCAGAATTGGCCCTAGTGGAAGCGTATCCCACCCAACTGTTGTTGGTCAGCATGCTTCCAACCCGCTCGATGGTGTTGAACGGAATGCAAAGGTTTGCCATGCCCCGAATATTTCCCATCGACAGCTCGAAACTTACCATGACCACCACTTCGTTGGGTGGCACAATTTGTACAAGCTGAGGATTGCTTTCGACTCGCTCGACCTCGATGTCCAATTGAATTACATTCGCCCAAGCTGCTTGCAACTCTCTCAGGAACACCGATGTAATTCTGCCTGCCAGCCGAAGCTCAATTTCGGACAACGGCCGCTTCAAGGAGGAATCGCCCCCGACCGTTCCACCAAGCATTCGATCGATGATTGGATAAAGAAGCGATGGGCTAATATCCAATACCCAGTTTCCTTCTAACG
>CAITIF010000124.1 GCA_903892365.1 uncultured Pirellula sp.
AGCAATCGGCAACTCCGGTCAACCTCTTTCAATCCGAACCATCGCGGCCAATCAATCTTCGAGAACAGCAAGTTCAAGAAGAAGCGTCAGCGATTTCCGCTGAGTACCAACGTCGTGCCGACGAAGTGTGGCTCGATGAGATCCGGCAGAAGGCTTCGACATTGCTCGCACCGGAGAAGAAGTCGGGCAAGGCATGAGCGACCTATTGAAGGCGGGCCAGCAATGGCTTGCGGAGAAACTGACGAAGCATGCCTCACGCGAGATCACCTATCGGCGCGGCGAGGTTGAATCGACAGTCACTGCAACCATCGGAAAAACGATGGCCGACCAAGACACGGGCGACGGCTTGGTTCTTCGAATGGAGATCCGCGATTACTTGATCGACTCAGCAGATTTGAAACTCGATGGTCAGCCAACACTTCCCGAGCGAGGCGACCTGATCATCGAGAACGACGACGGCAAAAACTTTACTTACGAAGTGCTGCCGATCGGAAACCAACGAGCGTGGCGATACAGCGATCCGTTTCGCCTCAAACTTCGCATCCACACCAAACTCATCACCACGGAAGAATATAAGCCTTGTCGACAGTAATGAATATCGCAGATGCAGTCGTTGCCGAACTGAACAGTGCCACCCTTAGCCAACCCGTGCAAGCGGTTCGATTGTTCGTTCCCAACTTCGATTTGAAGGATATGAAGGATTTGCACGTGAGTGTGGTCCCTCGTGAGCTTCATGTTCGGGGCTTGGATCGACATCGCAACAGCTACGACGCAGCGATCGATCTCGCCGTCCAAAAGAAATTCAAAAAGGGGGACGCTGCCGAGATCGATCCGCTCGTCGGACTCGCAGAAGAGATTGCAGACTTGTTTCGCCTCAAGCGGCTAGCGAGCTTTCCGGGGGCCGTCTGGGTGGGGACCGACCATCGGGTCCTTTACTCACAGGAACATTGGGATCAATTCAATCAGTTCACCAGTTTGCTAACCCTCACATTCCGGGTGGCAAAATGAGCTTGCTGCAACTCAACGTAAAGGTCCAGTTCAACGGCAAATCCGTCGAACAGAAGGTTCAAAAGGCGAACTTTCGGAGCCTCGGTCATGCGGGTGGAGCTATTCGTTTAACAGCCGCTCGAAGCATTCGTCGCGGCAAGAAGCCATCCAAGCCAGGTCAAGCACCCCATACACCGACCGGACACTTGAAACGAGTCATTCGCTACGAGGTCGACGAGCGTCAGAGCGAAGTTGTCATTGGTCCAGCCAACGAGTACTCGCGAACGATTTGGAACTTGCATGAGTTTGGTGGAACGGTTCGACCCAAGGCACGTTTACTTAAAGCACACAAGTTCCAGGTCGGTGAATATGGACCGATCCGTCGCAGCGGTGCCATGCAACGTGATAAACGTGGACGTTTCGCTCGACGAGGCAAAACTTTTGCACGCGTGAAACTACTGACGGAAGCCCAAGCCAACCGAGCAACACGGATCGTCAATAGCGAAAACGCGATGCGAATCGCCGATTCAAAGAAGCCTCGCACCTATCC
>CAITIF010000125.1 GCA_903892365.1 uncultured Pirellula sp.
AGCTATCCATCCAAACCAATCCAAGCAATGTTGCTAGCATCACTCTTTATCGAGCCAATGCGATGCAACAAAGCAAAGTGGCGGAAGCCATCGAATTTCTTAAATCGATGGTAGAGCAACACCCTGAAAATGAATTGCTCGCATGCTCCACAGCAGAACTCATGGCAATCACTCCTGAAAGCATCCCGGATGCGATCAAGCTGTTGACGGACAAGCTGAGCATGATGCCTAACTCCGTCGAAATGCTCAAGTCTCGCGCCAAAATTTACTCCGTCAATAAAGAAGCCGAGCTTGCCAAAGCGGATATGGACAAGGTGGTCGAACTGGCATCCGCGGATATTGAAGGACTGCTTCTACGAGCTCAAGTGCTTCTGGATGATGACAAACTGGACGAAGCTCGAAGGGATGTGGACGCCGCCTACGATCTGGACAACAACCGCGTTGGAACCATTTTGTTACGCGCAGCCATCGCTTCGGCTCAAAAGCGATATGGCGATGCGATCAGCGATTACCAGTTGATCCTGAAGAACACGCCTAAAGGGCAAGAGAAAAATCCAAGGTTGCTGATGCAGTTGGCGTTGCTTTATTCACAAGACAATCGGCCTACGCAAGCCATCAAGATTTTTGATCAAGTGATCAAAACAAATCAAGATTATTGGGAAGCTTATCGCTTGCGAGGCGACACACGACTAGGGCTTGGCGATCATGAAAACGCGATCAAAGACTTTGAATCGGCTCTTGAATTGGCCCCCGAAGCCGAACAAGATCGCTCGGGCATCTTGAACAATCTGTCCTGGGTTCTTTCGACAACACCGAACGATGCTATTCGCGATGGCAAACGAGCGCTCGAATACGCAATCGAGGCGTGTAAGCTAACCGATTACAAGGCCCCGCACATTTTGAGTACTTTAGCTGCGGCTCATGCGGAAGTAGGCGAGTTTGACCAAGCGGTGGAATGGTCCCAAAAAGGTGTAGAACTTGCTCGCGAAACCAACGCGGCACAATTGGAACAGCTTGAAAATGAACTAAAAAGCTACCAAGAGAAAAAACCATGGCGAGAAAAGACAGAAACCAAAGAAAACAAAGCGCCGATAGGGCTGGGAAACACAGGCGTCGATTCCTAGACAAGCATATCACACAGATATCAAACTTCGATGCCTGTCGCCGGGGGTAGGCCGTAACAAGTCACTTTGGACGCTGTTACGGCTTGGCATGCTCCGGAACGGATTATTACTTCTTAAATCGTTGTTTAACACGATCGACCACGCGCAACAGTTCAAGATCCGAAGCCAGATCTTCTTCGGTTTTCTTACACGCATGCATCACGGTGGTATGATCGCGGCCTCCAAAGTACTTCCCGATGTTTTGGTAGGATTCGTCTGTCAACTGGCGCATCAAAAACATTGCAAGACCGCGAGCTCGGACGACGCTAGACTTTCGCCCCGGACCACGTAAGAGCTCCATTGCTAATTGCATTTCTCTCCCCACCACTTTCGCAATATCCGATAGAGTTGGGGCTTTGGCGATTTGCGAGTCCAAGAGACTGTCAATCATGCGTTTCGATTCGTTTGGCGTTCGATCCGGTGCGATCCGATTATGGTGCGACCAACGGATCAAGATTCCTCGCAATTGCATCGCGGACATGTTATCGTGTGATTGAGCCCCAATTGCATCGAGCTCCTCGTCACCGATCGCGATTTGCGAGCTAGCCGCCAATCGCTTGAGAATCTCTTTTCTGCTCGCAAGAGTTGGATATGCAACTGGAATACCAAAGCCTCCATTCAACCGGCTCGTCAAAGCAGACCTCAGGTTGGGCACCAACGATGGCAGTTCGGGCGAGGTTACGATGATGGCTCGTCCATCGTTGATCAATTGATCGATGGTCGAAATCATTTCTTCTTGAGCCGCTGGTTTCGTCGCCAGCTCTTGAATATTGTCGACCAGCAAACAGTCGCATTCGCGGTGAAGCTGCCGAAACCGATCCATGTCATCGGCCTCAATAGCACGCGTGAACGCCCTGGAAAAATCGGCTCCACTGGTCAAAGTCAAATTGCGATCGGTGGTTTCATTCATCCAGCGCGCGGCAAGCGTCAATGCAACAGCCGTTTTACCCGCCCCGCTCGGCCCATACAAAAAAACGGGCGAGCGACTCGCTAGCTCCGACACCCCGACTGGGGACAGGGACTCGACAGTCCATTGGTTTTCCGGCCCTGCTACGAAGACGTCCAAAAGTGGCATGGCTCCGATGAGCGTAGCGAAGGACCCTTTGCGCATCCGAGGTTGTTGGAGCGTAAGATACGCGATCGAGTTGCTTTGCGAATTCATCAGTGATTCAAACGTTAGAACGGAAGCGAACGCGGAGCAAACGACTCCGCGAACGCTATTCTGCGGTATCAAGATATGGATCTTGCCCCATCTCCCGTTGAATCTTAGTCCGTTCCTTCTCGTGGTGTAGCAACGCCATACGATCTCGAAAGTGTTTCTTTTCAACTTTTCGCTGAGCGAGCTTAAACAACCCTGCTTTTCCGGCCAAGGACCCTCCCTGGGACCCTAAATCCTTGTATTTTTCCGCAGCTTTTGTGCCGAAACCATTCCGTAGGATTTCGTCGTCCATGGAAAGATATTGCCGGTAGGTGCCGGGATCACCCTGTCGTCCGCAACGTCCAATCAGCTGCCTGTCGATCCGAGCCGCATCGTGGAGCTCGGTACAAATAACCATCATGCCTCCCAATTCTCGAATCGCATTCTCAAGCTTAATGTCCGTTCCCCGGCCAGCCATATTCGTCGCAACGGTAATCTGCGAATGCCGGCCAGCGTTGGCAACGATCTCCGCCTCCCGTTCAATCTCGTGCGCATTCAACACATGAACTTGCATCCCTTCCTGACGCAACATGTTGGCCAAGATGGAAGACTTATCAATCGATCGAGTTCCAATAAGAACCGGACGCCCCTTGGCATGAACTTCCTTCACTTCCTTCACAATCGCCTTGAACTTTTCTGTCATGTCATGGTGCACAGAGTCCGTCAGCCGCTGTCTCTTCGGTGGACGATTGGTTGGAACTTGAACCACTGGGGTTTTGTAGATACGGCGGAGCTCCCCTGCGCTGGTTGCTGCTGTACCCGTCATTCCTGCCAAGTGTTTGTATCTCAAAAACAAATCTTGGACGGTAATACGAGCAGCTTGCCCAGTTGGTACGGTGACCTCAATCTTTTCTTTTGCTTCGATGGCTTGGTGGATACCATCACGCCACTTCCGTCCCTCTGCCAAACGTCCCGTGAATTCGTCGACGATCACAATCTCGTCCTCTCGCACCACATACTGACGGTCCAGATGAAAGTCGCGATGAACTTTGATCGCTCGCTCAATGTACTCATAGAGATCGACTAAAGCCGCGAGACGAATCGCTTCGTCCCGGGGCAACGATCGGACATACTGCCGCCCCTTAGCATTGAGCTCAATCTTGCGATTGTCTTCTTCGATCGTGAAGTGCTCTTTCAAGACAAAAAGCGGCGCATGCTCGGCGGCCCACTTGAAGGTCGCAATCACGATGTCGCGGGATTCATCCCCCAACGATCCAATGATCAGCGGCGTTCGAGCCTCATCAATCAAGATACTATCCGCTTCATCAACCAAGCAAAAATGCATACCGCGTTGGACAGGTTGGTCGCCACTGGACGCCCATCGTTCCTGCGATCCACTTCCCAAGAAATCATCTACCGCTCGCCCCTGAGCACGCATCAACAATCGATCGCGCAAAAAGTCGAATCCAAACTCCTTCGCGGTCCCATAGGTGACGTCGGCGGCATAGGCTTTGCGTCGTTGATCTTGATCGTGATCAGTAAGAACCTTTCCGATGCGAATCCCAAGTGTGTCGAACAAAGGTTTCATCCAGTCGGCATCCCGCTCAGCTAAGTAGTCATTGACCGTCGCTAAGTGAGCCCCCTTGCCAGAAAGGGCATGAAGGGCCAATGGCAAAGTTGCCGTAAGAGTCTTGCCTTCGCCCGTTTGCATCTCTGCAATGCATCCGTGGAACAAGCAAATGCCCCCGAGTATCTGCACATCATAATGCCGCATGTTAAGGGCACGTCGAGCCGCCTCGCGAATCAACGAGTACATCTCGGGCACGAGCGAGGACAACGGCTCGCCACTTTTCGCCCTGTAGATCAATGACAGAGCTTCTTTGCGAATCTGAGGTTCGGTCAGCTCCCGACGATTGCTTTCCCATGCGTTGACAGCCCGAGTTTGCTCCAGCCATTGGCTTACTTTGTAACGTGCAATACCAGGCAACGCCCATCCTGCAGAAACGTGAGGGCGATAAGGCAAATGAAGCTTGCGTTCATCCCCCGATGCGATCTCTTTCTCTTTGGCAACTTTGATACCCATTTCAGGGCTGCTTTTGAGGCCAGCCGCGTCGTCCAATGGCGTAGCACTGGACGAGGACAAGTTTGGCGACGGCAAGTTTGGCGACATAGTTGGCTCGCTGGTTGTTTTGGCTTTCGACATAAACTGCGTCGGGGTGATAGCGCTTGAACTGGTATCCGTGATTGTAAGCTTAACCCAGATTTTCGTCTTGGGTTTTCCAAAGTCCAGTGCCAGCATTCACAGAAGGGATCGTTACTCTGGCAAGGCATTCCGGCTCAGGGAGGTTAGGCAAAATACGTTGACTGTTCCTGTAGTTCCTCTTTGTCCGAATTTTCTCCCAATTCCTGCCGATCCAATTGTGCGAACGGTACGCAAGCCCACGCTTAGCGAGAAAGAAATTATGAGAATCGAACGAAAAACACTGACCCTCATCATCGCCTCTTTGTGCGGAGCTGGTAGCTCTGCAATCGCTTTGGGGCAAGATCCTACACTTACTTCTCCTGCTTCGAGCGTTGGCCGAATTGGGGACAGTGGACTTGCGGGACGTGCTCCTCAAGCCGACGTCCCCTCCGATTCGCGACCTGCGGCTCTTCAAGCAACCGGAGTTGCGACCGACGCGGGGCTCGCCCCGAACGGAACCGGAACCTTCTACAATCCAACAATGCACGAAGCTAGCTATGGTCAGCCAAGCTTCACGCAAACCAACTACTCCGTAGGTAGCATGGATTCAGGAAGTTACGGAACTTCTTCTTGCAACACGGGCGTTTGTGGCACATCCTCGTCCAGCGGCTGGCTGGAGACCGAAAGCATCCTTTGGTGGGGCAAGGGAATTCAAGGCATCCCCTTAGCTGTTGGCGGCAACTCGCCTCAAGCAACTCCGACTAACGTCTTGGCTGGCGGAATTGATCAGCCAACCGGAACGAACATGCAGGTTGGCATGCGATTGAATACCGGGATTTGGTTGGACGATTGCGAGAATTTTGGATTAGGCGGTCGAGTCTGGGGAATTTTCTCCGACGGAACCACCAACACCTACACCAACGGCGGAAACTCGACTGCAGTTCCTTTCTTTAACACCGCTTTCGGAGCTCCTGCCCTGCTGAACGTCAATGAAGCTGGGGCAAACCCTGGCGATGGTGCCAACACAGGAACGATTCAAGTCCGAAGCGATTTGGATTTGATCGCATCGGAGCTCTACGCTCGGTCGCTGCTGGCGAAATCAGGTAACAGCCGAGTGGATTTGCTAACGGGATATACCTTCTTGAGGTTAGATAATGAGCTGGGACTCCGCACTCAAATCATCGACGGTCTTAACACGAATATCATTCAGAACGGTACGGTTAGCACACTTCAAGACAACTTCAGCACCAAGAACCAGTTTCACGGTGGCCACATTGGCTTAAGCCAAGAGCTGAAAAAAGGTCGCTTCACATTCTCGGCCTTGGGCAAAGTAGCTATCGGTAACATGCAGCAGACGACTAACGTAAATGGTAATTTTGCGATTACCAATACACCAGTTCCTGCCAACGGCGACCGAGGCCTCTTCGCTCAGAGTAGCAATAGTGTGACGTTGAAACGAAATCAATTCACCTTCTTGCCAGAAGCGGGCGCAAAGATCAAGTACCAACTGGGACGGGCGGAATTTGGAGTTGGCTACACGATGCTCTTGCTTCCAAGTGTTGCGATGGCAGCAAGCCAAATGGATCAGAACATCGACTTTAACGGTGCGATCAACAATCTACCGATCCTATCACCTGCTCCCAAGTTCACGTCGGAGGCCTTCTTCCTCCACGGAATCGATCTAGGACTAACCTTCCAGTTCTAGACCACGAAATCAGAACATTCCCGCGAATGGCCGTTCATCCCCGCTAAGGGGATGAACGCGTTTCAAGAATGGTTGTTTTAGCGCCGCGGTTCGCCCCGTCGAAAGCAAGAAAAGAGAAATAC
>CAITIF010000126.1 GCA_903892365.1 uncultured Pirellula sp.
AACAACAGTAGCTTTAGCATCGTTGACAACAGTCTTTATTTGAACGAAGTTCCCAATCGCAATAACGTTCGCATCTACTCCATCCGCGTCCAAGCGACCACCGATTCCGGGACCATCGAAGGGATCCTGAATGTCGACGTAGCCCCTGCGGAACCTGCCATCCCTACTAGGATCTTGCCGATCGATCTCGAAGGGATCTCCACATTGTTCATGCGAGTTGCCGAGAACACTCCTGTTGGGCAAAGCGTTGCTGTGCTCCGGATCGACCCACGCGATTTCTATGAACCGTTCACTTACACGCTCGGCGGCGGTTTGGCTCCTTATCTTCGCATCGAACAATTCCACGTGATCGTAAATGCCCCGATCGATTACGAATCGTTGATCAGTGGCCCCATCGATTTGTCGATCATCGCTGCCAGTTCGGTGACTGGCAGCTATGTTAACTACTACCAAGATTCCATCTCGGGCAATTCCAGTGGATTTGTTCCCAGCGTCATCGACATCAACGATCCACCGGTCGTCTCCGAAATTGAAGATTTGTCCGCAATAGGAGGAATCGATTCCCAACTACCACTTGCGAGCCCTCTTTACACAGACCAAGATGCGGTGGATCAAGGCGAACTGGGCTTAACAATCACTATCGATAGTGCACCTGTGGGTTGGCTGCAGTGGGACTCGTTGGGCAATAGGTTCCTAGTCAGTGCGAGCGCTCCATCCGGCGTCTATTCCGTACAAGTCGCCGTGACCGACACTAGCAACAAGAGCTCGACGGGCGGGTTCAGTCTGACGATTACGGAACAACCGACGCTTGCTATCGATGCGACGGCACTGGATGACCTTGTCACCTTCCGTGCACTGGGTACAGCAGTTGACTCGCCTTGGCGAATCAGCGTCAATGGTCAAACTCGCTTTGAAGGAAACATCGTTCCTGGTACCCTTGTCCGAGTCAATGGAGGGGCAGGAAGCGATTTGGTTCGCGTCCTTGCGGGGGCTGGCAACAATCAAATCGAAGTTGGAACAAGCCAGCTACGCATTGCGGATTTTTGGATTGTTTCGAATGAAATCGAAGCTCGAAATGTACGCGGTCAAGCGGGCGCTGATACGTTTAGCGTTCAGTCCGCGAGCCTATCCAATACCAGCCTCGATGGTGGCGGTGGACCAGATACATTGCAAGTCGAAAACGTCGCTGGCGATTGGTCCATCACTGACCGTGGTAGCGGAACCGTCAACGGTGCTCAGTTCAGCGGTATTCGTACGCTGGTTGGCTCACAAGAGGTAGACACATTCACGATCGCTCGCAACGGTGAAATCATCGGTACCGTCGATGGACGAGGTGGAGTGAATCAAATCGTTTACGCTGCAAATTCACGCCGCGTTGAATCCGTCATCACTTCGTTTGGCAATCTCGCGGGAACCACATCGCGGCTCGGTGGGTTTTCGAACATCGACAGCATCTCCGTACTGAACTCCGAAAACAATCGACTCACGTACACAACCGAGAACCTCACCAACGTTTCGGATTTGGTCTTATGGAACTTGAACGAGACCTCGCTTTCCATCGAAGTTCGAAACAGCAATAACATCATCGAGCCAGTTTACCCTGATTTCTTTTATGCATCAGGATTCCGCAGTTTACGAGGTGCGGAATCGCCGGACCAATTCTTCTTTCTCGATACGGTGCAATCCTCCGTCTACAATCTCGATGGTGGCGACACGGCTCTTGCCAACAATTTTGTCAATTTCCCAAGGGGACCGGTCTTTGTTGACTTCCGGAGTTCGACTGCGACAGGGATCTCCAGCT
>CAITIF010000127.1 GCA_903892365.1 uncultured Pirellula sp.
CACCTCCGCTGCCGCTTGCTCTACCGTCACACCAGGTCCTGGAGACACTTTCACGATTTCACGATGCGTTTTCGGCAATTGCGATGTAGGCATAGGCTCGGCAGTTTTTTGCCCAACGAGCCGAACGCTATAAATAAATAGGTTTCGATCTTCCTTTTCGCCTGTTTTGCTCACCGAGGTTTTATCATTGGTGAACTCTATCGAAATAGAACGCTTTCCAGCTTTATTGAACCGCAATGGAATTGCGAATTCGATAGGGCTCGAAGCATTCTCCGTCTTAACCGTCACTTCTTTTACTTTTTTCCCATCGATCGCAATCTCGCAACGCGGATACTCGTTCGCAGCGGGCGAACCGCTCATCAAGAGCTCGAGAGTGTAGGTACCTTTCCAAGGAATCTGTTCATCCAAGGTTATCTTTCCGTTGGAGTAAAGCGTGAAACGATCCCCTTGGGTTGCTCCACCTTGGTTTGCCGAGAGTTGTGAGTGTTTGCGGGTCGATTCGAAGCTGGGGCCTGGCTCCGGTGCGATGATGGCTTGGCGGCTGATTTCTTCGGCGGCAACGAGATACTTTTCCATCAGCAAAGGGGGCAAGGTCAAAACGTCGCCGATGTTGTCGAAGCCGTAGCCAACGTCATCACCGGGGAAGCCGACCGCAGGAGCGTAGTCCACCCCTAAGAAATCGCGAACGGTATTTCGATATTCGGTCCGATTCAATCGACGCATGGTGACACTGCCAGGGTTCGGTGTCTTTCCACATTCGATATCGTTCATGGTTGCCCTAATCCATTCGATCAGTTTCTTTCGATCGTCAGGTGCCAGCTTAGGACCATCGGCAGGGGGCATGTCTTCAATCTCCAAGCGCTGGACGACTTTTTCCCAGGTCCTTCGCTCTTTGAAAACAGATTTGGCAGACGAGAAGTGATTCAGGGCGAGCCCGCCATCCGCCTCCGAACCACTATGGCAATCCAAACAGGCCGTTTGGAGCAAAGGCACAATGAGATCTGTGTACTCTTTATCTTTCACGCCCCAGTCGACAGCAATAGCACGGTTCGCAGTTGACCCGTTGCAACAATGGAACGCCAGTAGAAGAAATTGAAACGCCCAAACGAACCGTCCTGCGAACGCCTTGGGGTCGATGAAAAGTTTTCCTGATGGGAAACTTGAACAAATCACGATTTTTGGACGTCTTTCGCGACTCAACATTTGGGTCATACTGATGGGAAGCCAACCTTTCATTACGCTTACAGCGATTTTCCTATGGATATTGTACCCGTTGACCAACTCATTTCCAAGAAATGCTTGCCCTGCGAAGGGGGCGTGGATGCTTGCACCGTCGAATACTCGCAATCGCAAATCCGGCTTTTGCCGACATGGACGGTAATGGATTCGGGGAAATCCATCTCTCGTTCGATACGTTTCAAAAACTTCATCGAGGCGATTTCTTGTTTGAATCAAATTGGGGACTTGGCCGAAGCGGAAGCTCACCATCCCGATCTTCATCTAACGGGGTATCGCAATTTGAAAGTCGAACTAACCACTCATGCGATTGGCGGACTGAGCGAGAATGATTTCATTTTAGCTGCCAAAATCGATTTGTTGGTTGCCGACCGTTTCCCCACTGCCAAGCACGTGACCGCCGAGTGAACAACGATCTTCAAAACGAGCCGAGGAGCTTGATCGAGTGCCAGGGAGTATCGCTTGCGTTCAGGAATGGCAAAGCGAGCCAACAGGTCCTTCGCGCTTTGGACCTGAAGGTAACGGAGGGCCAGATCGTCACCTTGCTGGGGCCTAGCGGATGTGGAAAGAGCACTTTGCTTCGCGTTATCGCTGG
>CAITIF010000128.1 GCA_903892365.1 uncultured Pirellula sp.
CAATCAAGGCAGCCGGTCTTGCATTGCGAAACTGAACCAAAAGCTCATCAGGATCCGCAAGTTGGCTGGACACCTGAAACGAGTCGATAGCCATCAATTGTCTAGATTCGAGGCCTTCTAGGACAAGACGCCGTGATGGGGAATGCTTTTTTCTGGAGGGTTTGAGGCGATCCAACTTTGGTTTAACTTGGAAAAACCAGTTCTGCATCTTGATTCACCTCAGAAGATTGCGATTCAACACGAAAAGAAGAAGAGTGCCAGGATTGTTTCGGATTCGATTGGGGGCGGCAAGTTCCCGCGATGATGAATTTTTCGTAATTGAGATCAAGCTTGCCGAGCAAAACCCTTTCTCCCTCTCACTTCGAGCAAACCATAACAGTCTCTCAGACTGCCCAGACTTCCGAAAACTTGCCCAGACGCCCGAAAGCCAGGCCGGCAGTTGTCGAATCCAAGCTGTGCTGAGCCTGATTCCCTACGACACTTGGGCTTCAAAAACTTTACCCCGAAAAATCTGCCCAATCGTCAAAGTTTAGCACTGCAGCTGCCGATACTCCTTCTGCACTCCTGAAAAGCAATTCATTCTTCATTGGATTGGCTCATCAGGTTTGCGTTAGGGGGGGAACCTAACTCAAGTATCGAAAAACGAATGCTGTCATTCAAGTTCGCTCGGTTGCGAATGGGAATGGACGCATTAGACAATGTGATGCACATTCGTGCAGGAATCGCATTGCCAACGTGGCTCGAAACACGTCGACAGACGGGACTCCCTGGCTCATGAAACGCTACCTTTATCGATGGTTCGCTGGTTTACAAATCGGCTTCATCGCACTATCCGGTTGCCATCCGACCCAGCCTTTCTTTTTAGGCGAACGAGGGGATCTAGCGCAATACATTGATCGCGCTCAGAACATCGAATACCCCGATCTTCACAAAGAGCCGTTGCCGGAAGTCACGCAATCGCTCGAACCGCTATCGCTTGATAACCAAAAGTTCGAGTACTTGGATTTGACCCTGGAAGAGTGCATTTCGTACGCTCTGGTCAATTCTCAAATCGTACGTGCGTTGCCAGGAACCCAGCGTCAGAACGCAGACATGGCTTCGGTGATTCTATCGAGCCCAGGCCAGCAGCTAGGTACGATCCTGGATCCTGCAATCGTCGCGACCACCACCAACTCACAACCGCTCACCGTCGATCAAAACGGGAACCGTATTTTGCCGCGAGGTTCCGCCCGTGCGAACCAAGTCGGCGGTGTCGAAGATGCCTTGAGCGAGTTCGATGCTCAGTTCAGTTCGTTTCTGTCGTTTAACACGACCGACCGAGCTCGGAATGTGGGTGGTAGAAACGTCTTCAATCCTCAACAATTCATGGCCCGTGACACTACGGGGCAAATGGCTCTGTCGAAACGTATGGCGACCGGTGGCGTCGTGTCAGCACGTTCGCAGTCCATCTATTCCAACAACAATATTGGAATCCAAGCAGCAGACCCCAACAACGTTGGTCGAGTCTTCCCAAGTGATTACACCCAGATCTTGGAAATGCAGGTTCAGCATCCTTTGATGCGTGGTCGCGGAACGATGGTCAATCGTATCCCAGTTGTCCTTGCACGAATCAACGAAGACATTGCCGTTGGAGCTTTCGAAGAACGCGTACGGAACTTGGTCCGCGATGTTGAGTTCGCGTACTGGGATCTTTACGCAGCCTACTACAACGTAGAGACAGCCACTACGGCACGCGATAGTGCGGCACTTGCTCACAAAATCGCCTTTGCGAAGTTTCAGAAGGGCCAAGCTGCCAACGCGGAAGCACAAGCTCGGGTAACGCTTCACCAGTTTCAAGCATCGCTCGACGCAGCGATCGCAGGCGGTGGATTTGGAAACGATCCTGGTCTGTATGGTCGCGAGCAAGTACTGCGATTGCTTTTGGGTTGGGCTGCAACCGATGGACGGCTGATTCGCCCCAGCGACAAACCAACTCTTGGATTGGCTCAATACGATTGGGAATCCGCGCGAGCTGAAATGCTCACTCGCAACATTGACATTCGCCAACAAAAGTGGGCTGTCAAGCATCGTGAGCTCGAGCTGATCTCCGCACGCAATCAAGCCCTACCTGACCTAAACATATCTTTGCTGTATCGCTGGTTAGGTGTCGGTAGTTCGCTAATCGATCGTAACGGAGGAAATGAACCCTTCCCAGAAGGAAACGCAAGTGCCTTCGAAGAACTTCTAGGGGGTCGCCACCAAGAAGGAGCGGTGCGATTGGAATTCACACCGAACGCCTTCGGATCTCGACGAGCTCTTAATGACATCACCAACAAGCAACTGGATTTGGCACGAGCCCACCGAGTGTTGGAAGCCAAGGAAGAGGCTGCTGTTAGCAAGTTGACCGACTACTGGCGTCAAGCCGATGGATTGCACAAGCAAATGACCGAACAGTTCCAAGCCTTGAATGCAGCACAACGATTGGTGGAAGTCACCCAAGCCAAATTCGATGCTGGCGATGCGAATCAAGATGCTGCAATCGATAATCTGTTGCGAGCACAACAAAGCCGTGCAACAGCTGGTCAGAACTATATCCGAGCCGTCGCTGAATACAACAAGTCGCTTGTCGACATCCACTTGATCAAGGGAACGTTGCTCGAATACAACAACATTGCACTCGAAGAAGGACTCTGGCCAGACAAAGCCTACTGGGATGCTCACGAACGAGCTCGGGAACGCGATGCTGCTCGACAAATCGACTACGGTGCAAGCCGACCAAGTGTGATCAGCCAAGGTGAATACCAACAGTTCACCGGATCTGCAAACTCCCAGGCTCGCCCAGCAAGTCCAAACCCAGGTGGTCCAGCTCCGATCAAGGATCTCGATTCCAAGCCAGAAGCCATCCCAGGTCTTCCTGACGATTCAGCCGACGAGCTGCCAGAAAAGCGAGCCAGCCGCCCCATCATGGGTAGTCGAAGTGCCGGCAATGCAACACAACAGCCTGGCTCTAGCAGGGCACGATAATACAAAGAAGTTTGTAAGCGAACAGCGAAAGCTGTGAACGAGTGATAGGGGGAAATCTTAAGGGATGGTTCGTCGCAAGATGAATCATCCCTTAAGCTATTTACGTTTCACTTCTTGCGATAAGAAATGCATCTATGCGTGGCCATAAGCATTAGCCTTCGCAGCCTCTCAGCCGATGTTTACATGCTCTTGAATGTCTAGTTGGATCGATGATGCTGCATCCGATTGGATTGTGATCATCTTGATGTTTCCTTCGCGAATGATCACGATTTCACCTTGTTTGCCATACCCCACGACGAAACCGTCGCCTCGCAAACCCAAACCCTCGCAAATCTTCAACGCCTCCATCGATTCGACAAGGTAAACCGGTTCAACGATTTGTCCGCACTGAAGGTGAATCGAAGCAACTGCTCTCTTGGCGATAGGCGATCCAGCTCGCTGGACGGTTCGAACCGACTTTGGTTCAGCTTCTTTCTTCATGAGATGGTTCGAGGCTGACAGCGAACGCCTGCTTCGTGTGGATTTCTTCTGAACTGGGATCTCCCGATTCGGAACGTCCAAAACCGATCTAGATTTGGTTCCAGGACTTCGCACTTGCTTGATGCGACGC
>CAITIF010000129.1 GCA_903892365.1 uncultured Pirellula sp.
CACCCACTTTGTAAGTCCCAAAGAATTCTGTCGCCTAGAATTTCGTTGCTTTCCTAGAAAAACAAATCGGTTGGCGTTTCAGGTATAATGTGATGCTCGTCGCTTTTCTCCGACGACATCCTCCCTCGACTCCCAACTCACGAAAAGCCATGAAACCTATTCTGAAGGTCCTCTTTCTGATTTTTACCTGCGCTCCGCACGTTCTTCTCGCGGACGATTTCGATCTCTACTATCTAGGCGGCCAGTCGAATATGGAGGGGTTCGGTTCGTCCGCCGAGCTCAGCGAAGACGAACGCCAACCCGTAAAAGATGCCTGGATTTTCCATTCAACCCCTTTGCCCGATCAGCAGCCAGCTCTTGGTTCTGGAAAATGGACTCCCGTACAACCCGGTCACGGAACGGGCTTCTCGTCGGATAGTTCGGCTGTCCAACGCAGCGACCGGTTCGGCGTCGAGCTTAGCTTCGCCAAAACTCTTCGTGCCCAACGGCCGGACCGAAAAATCGCAATCGTCAAGTATGCTCGTAACGGTTCGTCAATCGACCAGACCATCGCTTTGCATTGGGGGTGCTGGGAACCCGATTTTGAAGCCAAAACCGGAGCCTATCGCGACATCAATCAATACGACCATTTCTTAGCTACACTCAACAATGCTCTCCAAGTTCGAGACATCGATGGGGATGGCAAGGAAGATCGCTTGATCCCCACAGGAATCTTATGGATGCAAGGCGAAAGTGATGCGGCCCACAATGAAGAGGTTGCACGCAACTACCAAAAAAACCTGAAGCGTTTGATGGACTTGTTTCGATCCGCCCTTCGAGCCGATGACATCCCCATCGCTATCGGTCGCATATCCGACTCCAAAATGGGCAGCGGAAGTCCTAATTGGAAGTACAGCAATTTGGTCCGCGAAGCACAGGCTCGTTTCTGCTATGAAGACAAAGCTGCCAAGCTGGTTACCGATACCGATGGGTATGGATATTCAGACCCTTGGCATTACGATTCCAAAGGCTATCTACAACTTGGGGCACGTTTCGCAGACGCGATTCTCACTATTCCTTACCGGCCGGTAGATTCCATTTTCGAAGAAGGTCGTAAACTAGTTGTCGAAGTGGGCGAAGGTGCAGGGGGCGAGGGCCCAGCCTGGGATGCGACACTTGGGGTTCTTACAAGCGGTAACGGCAACATCCATCGCTGGTCGCTGGATCGCAACGCTTCGGTCTACCGCGAAGGGGCTGGAACCAACGGTCTTCTCTTCGACCCGAAAGGTAATCTGCTCGCGTGTGAGCCCAAGCTGCGACGCGTCACTCGGTCGGATCGCGACGGCAAGCTGACGGTTCTAACCGATTCCTTCGAAGGCAAGAAATACAATACGCCAAACGATCTTGCCGTGGATTCCAAAGGACGTATCTATTTCTCGGACCCACGCTACGGCGATCGCTCCGATATGGAAATTCTCGATAGTGCTGGCAAGACAATCGAAGGAGTCTACCGTATCGATTTGGACGGAACCGTTCACCGCGTTTTAGGTCGCGAGGTCGATCGAGCCAACGGCGTCTTGGTCACTCACAACGACAAATATTTGATTGTGGCTGACAACAATAACGACTCATTGGGCGCAGCCAGAAAATTGTGGCGATTTGACTTGAAATCGGATGGAAACGTCGACCCTAAAACCGCTCGCAGTCTTTTCGATTGGGGGCAAGGCCGTGGCCCTGACGGCGTTAAGCAAGACTCGAAAGGAAACCTCTATGTCGCAGGTGGTTTGAATCGATCCAATCCGCCCTTCGAAACAGATGCCAGCGTCCGCGCTGGGATCTACGTGATCGACTTGAATGGGCGATTACTTGACTTCTTGCCTGTCCCAACGGACGAAGTTACCAACTGCGCCTTCGGTGGGACCGATGGTAAAACACTCTACGTCACAGGTGGTGGGACCTTGTACAGCGCTCGCTTGAAGTAACTCGCTTGTGGCCAAATACTTAATTAATGCATACCTTTTCAATCCGTTTTCGAAAAGGTAAATACGACTCAAAATCGGCCCCAGAATCAAAATCAAGTAAGACTCATTAGGTGGAAGTCGCAGATCGGAATGCTTTGTTGGTCTTGGCGGCCCTTGTGTTTGCATCCATTTTCAAACGGCTCTTTGCGTTCCAGGAATCAGACAGAACCAACTGGGATCCGATGGAGCCACCTAGATTTCTAGGCAGCACTTAGCGTTGGCACGTCCAAAGAGCAACTTGTGCGAATCAACTCCGTTTCTTCCAAGGCCTGAAACTCGAATATTGATTTCGAAGTCAAGCATTGTAAGTAGGTGGGTGGCACCTTTTGCATTTAGGTTTTGGATTCGACGACAAATGTTTGTCTAAAGCTCAGTCATTACCTAAGATAGGCCTCTACCGTGCGCCATCTTCGGAACCGTTTCGAGAACCTTTTCCGCCCGAGCCTAATAGATCACCGTTTTATCATCATGCCAAAAAACCATAGCCGATTCGCAATCATCGCGTCCATCGTTTCCTTGTCTAGTTCTTTCTTCTCGTCGCCCATCGCAGCTCAAACCGCCTCCAGCATTGCATTGCCTCCAGTCGCAAAAGGGGCTATTCGTATCGCAACGTTCAACGCAGCACTCAATCGTAAATCGGATGGGCAACTAGTAAAGGATCTTCGAGCTGGCGATGAA
>CAITIF010000130.1 GCA_903892365.1 uncultured Pirellula sp.
GACAAACGGGACAAGTTCAAGAACGAGATTCTGAAGGTCATTGGTACCGATCTCAACGGCTACCGGCTGGATGACTGCGCCATCGACTACCTGGAACAAACTCGACTCGAACTGCTTAATCCCAACAACATTCTCGACGCCGAGGGTATTAAGAAAATCACGGAGCTGACTTCGAACGAGAAGATCAAAGAGAACCATTTCACTCGCGAGCGCGAGAAAACGCTGAAAAAGCAGGATGTCGAAGCCCAAGAAGCAATCTTAGAATTGGAACGTCAGCGGATTGAAGCTACCGAACGACAAAAGAGAGAAGTTGCCGAAATCCAAGCTCGCGAAAATGCATCCGCCGCTAAGGTCCAAGAAGAAAACCGCCTGTCGTCCGAACGTGCCAAGATCGCAGTCGATGAAGAGATTGGCATCGCGAATCAAAACAAAGAACGAACCATCCTGGTAGCTCAACGCAACAAAGAACGTACCGATGCAGTCGAATTGGAACGTATCCTTCGCGACAAAACGCTTGAAGCAACGGAACGCGAACGGGTTGTTGGACTGGCAATCGTCGAGAAAGAAAAAGCACTCGAAACCGAAAAGCGAAATATCCAAGAAGTGATTCGCGAACGAGTTATCGTCGAACGCGCAGTAGTGGAAGAGCAGCAAAAGATCAAAGACACAGAAGCCTTTGCGACTGCTGACCGAACCAAGAAGGTAGAGATCACGGCAGCGGAAGCGCTTGCGGAACAATCTCTTGTACGCGAGATCAAAGCCGCTGAAGCTGGACGCAAGGCTGCCGAGAGCACCGCGGCCAAAATCCGAATCGAAGCAGAAGCTCACCGCGATCAAGCGGAACAGCGTGCGGCGGCTTCCAAGCTAACCGCCGAAGCAGCCACGGCTGAACACGCTGCGCAAGGACTGGCTGAAGCGCAAGTGCAACAAGCCAAAGCAGCCGCGACCCAAGATCAGGGACTGGCGGAAGCTCGCGTGCTGCGCGAAAAATACACAGCGGAAGCCCAAGGCATCAGCGAAAAAGCCACGGCCATGAAAGAACTCGACGGAATCGGTCGCGATCACGAAGAGTTCAAACTACGGCTCGAAAAGGACAAGCAAATCGAAATTGCGGCGATCACAGCCCAGTCTTCGATCGCGGAAAACCAATCCTTTGTGATCGGTGAAGCACTGAAGTCCGCCAAGATCGACATTGTCGGTGGCGATGGTCAATTCTTCGACCAAATTTCCTCAGCCATCCAAGGGGGCAAGGCAATCGATCGATTTGTACTGAGCTCCAAAGTAGCCACGGATATCAAAGAGACATTCTTCAACGGAAGCCCGGATCACTTTCGTGAACAGCTAGGCGCGCTCTTAGGACAACTCCATCTGAATTCAGGAGACATCAAAGACCTGAGTGTTGCAGCGTTGATCGCGAAATTGCTTGCGGGTGACTCAGCTGCCGGTATCCAATCTCAGCTGGTCAACTTGCTCGGCATGGCGGGCTCACTTGGCCTTGCCACCCAACCGGTCGCAACCTTTTTGCCAAAGAAGTAGTTAGTCTCCATCACCATGACCGATACTGCCCTCGCATCTGGCACGTACGAAGTTCTTCGTAATCGGCTTCGCGAAGCGTCTGCCGATCTTCGGAAACGCTTCTCGAGCCTGAACGAAGCTCGCGCTGCTGTCTTCGGAAATCTTGAGACTCGGCTCCTGACAACGACGCATGTCACCACGGAACACAACTGTATCCCGCGTGATATCTTCGCGTCCGACGGGATCGTGCTGCTCGGCTACAACGTTCAATTCGGCCTCAAAACGGAAATCGAACCCGGCGATGTTCTTTCCGTGTATCGATTTGACGGCGAGAATGCAAAGCAAGAATCGCTGGAAACAATTGCGGACTCTTCGTTCCGACGCGACTTTCAAGAACTGTATCGCTACTATCGCAATGCAACGTTCACACGATTCTTTCGCAGCGGAGTCAATCTTTACGCCATCTTTCAGATCGGTAAAGCGAGCGCTGGCATCAAAGCCTTCAAGTGGGCCATTGATGGCAATCGACTGCGTTACATCGATAATCGAAGCGAATCGGAAATCCGCCCGCCTGCTCAACATGCATTTCAATGGAAACGAGCCTCTCGCGATCACCATCGACACGGCAAACACCCCCATATTTCAATCGAAGACCGAGTCTTCGTGGAGTGCATTCAGGGTGACTTGACCATCAAGGTCGAGGATAATACCGAAGATGGGCTCGGCATTTATCGCGAACCTGTTGACAGCCCTGATCAGACGCTCGACGATGCCGAAACCTACTATGCGATTCTTGGCAATCTGATTCTCTTTAAGATCCGCCCCTATCAAGAACGGGACTTCCGATACCTGGTTTTCAGCTCGAAACGCCTGTCGGTCGAACGATTAGATTCGCTTGGTCTCGCATGCGCTTTGCTTCCGGACGATCATGGAATCATCTTCCCAAATGGATTCGTTCTTCAAACCGGTGCCTCCAAATTGTTTGATCACGGATTAAACAATTTGGCTTTCGACCGAATCATCAAGTCGCCTAACGGTGAAGATTTTCTGTTCCTTTTTGCGAACATCGAAACCGGCGTCTATCTCCAGCTTCGATACAACCTGATCCGCCAAGAGGTCGACACGCCTTTGGTGTGTCATGGTCAAGCCTTTTTTGAAAATGGTACCATGCTAAGCATGCGAGC
>CAITIF010000131.1 GCA_903892365.1 uncultured Pirellula sp.
C
This sequence comes from uncultured Pirellula sp., assembly GCA_903892365.1. Taxonomy (GTDB): domain Bacteria; phylum Planctomycetota; class Planctomycetia; order Pirellulales; family Pirellulaceae; genus JBKCUI01. The sequence continues at coordinate 2 of CAITIF010000131.1, forward strand.
CAGCGCAAGTAAATCCAAAGCGGCATCGCGAACGTACCCTCGAAGCACATCGGGTTCGCGGATGGTGGTCAGTGCATGCAGATCGGCGATAAAATAATATCCATCGTGAGCATCTTGCAGATCGATGTATTGTTTGATGGCTCCGAAATAGTTACCCCAGTGAAATCGGCCTGTTGGCTGAATCCCGCTTAATACTCTCATGACTTTTGCAATTTCTGATTGGGAATAGGGATGTACTGGCCAGCGAACTTAAGTCTTGAGACTTCCAACAATTTGTTTCACCGAAGTCGCCCCCAGCGAAGCGACCGCATTGGGCAACCCTTGAATCATTTTGATACTGGCGAGTGGATCATAGTAGTTTGCGGTTCCAATTTGGATGGCGGAAGCACCTGCAACTAGGAACTCCATGCAGTCATCGAGGTTCGCAATGCCACCCACGCCGATAACGGGCACGCTCAGTTGGCTCGCAACTTGGTAAACACATCGCAGCGCGATCGGCTTGATCGCGGGACCGCTCAGACCGCCGACGATATTGCCGAGCATTGGTTTCTTCTTGCGCCAATCGACCGCCATGCCCAAGACAGTGTTGATGCAAGTCACCGCATCGGTGCCGGCATCTTGAGCAGCTTTGGCAATGTCGACGATACGAGTCACGTTGGGCGTGAGCTTGGTGATGATCGGGCAGGATAGCACCTTTCTGCAGCTTGCGACAACGTCGAAGCAACGTTGTGGATCCGTACCGAAATCCACACCACCCGAAACGTTGGGGCACGAGATATTCAGTTCCACCGCATGGATACCAGACGCTTCGTTGAGACGGTTAGCAAGAGAAACAAAATCCTCGTGCGATTTACCGGCGATGCTAACAATAATGTCTGCACCCGTCGCTTGAAGGTAGGGCCAATGATTGGCAAGAAAATAATCGATCCCGTCGTTGTCGAGACCGATGGCATTGAGCAAGCCAGCGCTGGTTTCCACCGTTCGCCAAGGAGCGTTGCCCGGGCGGGGATTCTGCGTGATGGTCTTAGGTAAGATACCGCCCAGCTCTTTCAATGGGACCACGCTGGCCATCTCTTTGGCATATCCAAAGGTGCCCGACGCTACCAAAATCGGATTTTTGAGCTTCAATCGACCAAGCTCCACCGAAAGATCGATGGAGCCAGCATCCGGATTCGTTTGACTCATCATCCGCCAAGAAGGCCTTTACCCAATCGCTTGGAGATCGCTTCGGTCGGCAGTGGAATGACCGTCGCGTTGGCCATCGTGTCGGTCGACAAGATATCCAGCGTATCTTCAGATTCCTCCGACGCTTCGTATTGAACCAAGTAAGCGCCCACTTGCAGGTAGTTCTCGTGAAAAATGGGAGGCCAAAAGTCTTCAGCACGGTAGGCCAGAGTTCTCGCAAGCAAACGAGTAGCACGCCCCGAGAAGCCACTCAAAACCATCTCGAGCCGTCCCAAGGATTCTCGAAAGATGTAAAAGACCAACGCGGCATCCCGGCCTCGAGTAGCGCCGCCCGCAAAGGCCCAGGTCCCGTCCGCTTGTTCGTAATACAAACCTGGTTCATCGGCGTTCTGAGTTTTGCTGAGTCGCTTTCCAGCGGAACAGGCTGGGGGATGCGGATCATGCTCACGATAACGCAAGAAGAACGGGCAAGCGCGCTCGGAGGCCGTTTTCACATCGTCTTGCGAAACAAAAGGATCGCAGCCAAAGGCATTCGCAAGCACCAATTCCACCGTGGGATTGCTCTTGACCGAACCGATGCAGACCATCGCTTTGTCGCCACCCATCTCGGAGAAGTCGTCGTAAACCCCTTGAGAACGGCTTTGCACCTGCTCAGCGCTCATTGTCCCAGGGCTCCAGACCAGGGTTTGCCGTAAATGCTCGATGTGAGGCATTTCCTTGCCCACGGTTTTCTTGCCGGAGATCGCTTTTGCGGTTCCGCCAAGCGTGGAAACACCATTGAGCACTTCACCAGCCAGCACACTGTCGGAAGCGACGATCCAGGCGGTGTCTGCAGATTCGTTATCGGGTGGACGCCGAACGCCAACGCAAATCTCCAACCGCGATCGCCGAGCTAGCATTTCCCAGAAGTTCTCAGGCGTGATTGCGAATAGGGCACCCGGCAATTCTTCTGCCCGTGCGTAACCGTGCTCAATCAGGTAATCGCAAAGTCGCGAAAGGGCCTCGATTGGGATGTATTTGGCTTCATTTTTGAGAAGTGCCGCCACTTGGTGACGATCCAAGCCCGTATACTCTACGATTGCCTTGATCGTACCCGGCCGCTTGCGGCGATCAGGCGTGTGGCCGAGCAATTCGGCAAGTCTAAATGCATATCGCATGTCGTTCTGGGTACTTCCTAGCGACGTTTCAATTGCTCATTCGAAAGCCAAAGCCGGTTCGAAGGCATTACGTCACGTATGAGTGAATTCTGGCAAGACGGTTAATGTTAAGGTTTCCGCCACTCTATGATACCATAAACCCCCTAACCGCCGATCCACCTAGTATAAATTTTTCTTGCTTCGTCCGGACTTTCGGTTCCATGCACGATTGCACGACCGTCCGCAAAGACGCTTACCGAGTGAGGGGGCCTTGAGAAACGCAACAAGTACGGATTCACTTGAACGTCTCCTTCCAGTCGGAGCCTTACCGCCAGGTCTTCAAGGCGGATAGTGTCGCGACCTTTGGATTGGATCTGAACTGCCCCGCGACCGCAAAGAACTCGGGCAAGGGCCCCCGCCGATCCAGTCAAAAAGTCATATTGTCCTTTTTGGCAAACCCAACATTGTGAGGCGGCAGGGAGCCTTAGTTTTCGGACGCTTCCTTCCCACAAATCGAATACACGGAGCTGGCTGTCGGCGGTATCGGGTTGCAAAAGCGTTTTCACGACGTCCATGGCTTGCCAAGAAGCAATCACGCCCACAGCTGCACCCAGTACACCGGCCGAATCGCAGGTCTGCATTTGTTCGATGGGTGGAACGTCCGGAAGCAAACATCGAAAACAAGCAGTTTTGCCAGGAAAAAATGTCATCGCTTGCCCGGACACGCCGACGATTCCGGCATGAACCCAAGGAATCTTGTGCTTCCATGCAACCTCATTGATTAGGTAACGCGTTTCAAAGTTATCTGTTCCGTCGACAATGCAATCGACTCCGGTGAGCCACTGTTCTGCATTTTCGAAAGTGATGTCTTCTACCACGGCCTCCAAAGCAATGTCAGGATTGATCGCAAGCAGATGGGCTTGTGAAGCAATCGCTTTCGGACGAAGCTCCAGGGCGTCGTGAGTCGTATAAAGGGCTTGCCGAGGAAGATTGTCCAGTTCGACCCAATCCCGATCGATCAGTCGCAAAGATCCGATCCCCATTCGGCAAAGCCGTTCGGAAACCATGGCACCTAAAGCCCCCATGCCACATATCGCGACTCGCGATTCGCTCAATCGCTTTTGTCCAGCCTCACCCACTTGGTGGAATGCGCGTTGACGTCGATATCGATCGGACATGAAATAGGGTTCAGGAATAAGAATAGGAAGCGTTGTAATTCATCCAGGCTAGTTTGCAAAAACGGAAAGGGGACTAGTATAAATTGTCCATTCAAAACAAACATCACTTCGCCCATTCTACGCGAGTCACCCTATGAAAAAAACTGTTGCTTTTGTTTTCCTCCTTTTATGCTGCTGCTCGTCCGCCTTCGTTCATTCGGATGAGATTCGGCATTCGTTTCTGATCGCTGGGCCATCGTTTACAGGAATCATTGATGAAAACGGGCAGGAAGCCTGGGACTCGGGACGTCCTGGTGCGCGTGACGGTTTCATTTTGCCCAACGGAAATGCTTTGATCGCCTGGGCAGATGAAGTTCTGGAGATGAAGCCAGATAAGACTGTGGTGTTTCGTTATGCCAAGTCAGCCAACAACAGCGAGATCAGCACGGCCCAGCGGTTGGAGAATGGGCGAACGTTGATCACGGAACTTGGGGCACAGCCGAAGCTCATGGAGGTCGACCTGGCCGGCAAGATCCACGTTGAGATCCCGTTATTGCCTGAAACCGACAACGCGCACATGCAAACACGCATGGCGAGAAAGCTCGACAATGGCAATTATCTCGTGCCTCACTTGCTTGCGTTCCAAGTCAAAGAATACTCGCCCGATGGAAAAGTAGTTCGATCGCTTCGGACAGATCTGCCGGAGCTGGGAGGTCGCGAAGCAGAGAACTGGCCTTTTACTGCGATACGTCTTACCAATGGCAACACGCTGGTCAATCTTACGCACGGCAACCAATGTGTCGAATTCGATTCGGAAGGTAAGGTCGTTTGGAAAATGGGCAACCAGTCCTTTCCAGAGAAACCATTTGCAGACCCATGCGGTGGTCAACGACTTCCCAACGGCAACACGGTCATCGCAAGCTACGGAGCGCAGGGAGGCGTGAAGGCTTTCGAACTGACTCGGGAGGGAAAGCTGGTTTGGTCCTACACGGGCAAACACAATGTTCATGAAATCCAAATCTTGACCACCAACGGCAAGCCTATCGAAGGTCTACCTCTGAAGTAAGCTGAGGACGCGAAACATCGATCGCCAAAGATCCTCTCGTTTTTGGCGTTTTTGATTTTCTGGCCCAGTTCTGCCGCGCCCTCGCCTTTCGTACCGCGAGCCGATTTTCCGAATGTTGCTTCCAACCAAACGCACTAGCGCTTTGTCCAGATTGAAAATAGGGGGCGGCAATCGTAGCCGGACTCGCCAGAGTTCGGTTTTCCTTCGCGGCACTGAAGTCTGGCGACTCCAGCTACCCAAAATCGAAACAGGAAAGAGCACTGGCCTTCAAATATCCGATAGTTGGGGCAACAGCCGGATAGGAATCTGTATCCTGACAAGGATAAAAGCCTGTAGCCGGTGGTTGAGCGTCAGCGACACCACCGGAATGGCGCAGCATGCGCATGAGCATCCTGAAAGGATGCAAGCAATGTCGCGGGCTATCTCGCTTCGATTGAGATTGACTTGGGCTGCGTTTTACTGCTGGCACCCCGTCGGGGTGCGATGAGCGAACTGGCGTGCAACCGGCGGTGTCGCTGACGCTCAACCGCCGGCTACATGCTTAGATTCCTACGGAATACCAGAACTCGGCTAGACTCTTTCATTCCTCCGGAATGCTAAGGCTCGGGCGCAACGAGTTGCTAAAAATGGAGGCCGACATATCAGATCGATGACGGACTGACCAATTCTCGAGGTGGTTTCTCTACCGATTGAGCGATGCCGGTAAGCGTTTGCTCAATGGTATCCATTTTTCCATGAACCAATCGAAATCAATATCGAATTTCGAACAAGGAATGTCGAAATCCCAAGGAATACGAACGCCACTTTGTCATTCGACATTCCTTATTCGGTGTTCGATATTCAAGACAGCTTGAAAGAAGATGGCATTGATCGGTCGCTATTGAGCCACATGGTTTTCTCTTGGCTCAACTCAATCGGCAGCAATTTGTAGCTTTCAATTGTGCGCTCCGCCGAGATGAACTCGACGGAAGCGGAACGGTTTCCGGCCGAAAAGGCGTTGCATTCTTTGCGATTGATTTGCTTCTGGCCGAATTGAGATCGCTGCCTTGGCGCATAAAAAAGTGCGACCGCTTTAGATAAGCAATGGCACATGTACCATGTGTCGGCTGTCATCTGGTACGGGACTTTCTTTGAAAATCGGAATTTGCTAGCAATAAGTAGCAGCAATTGATCTTGAATTGACTCGAGGAATTGGACGACAATTCGCGTGACGATTACGGATCTCCTACGAACTATCCATGGACTGGAAATGCTTCGGCTTGCCTCATGAAGATTTTGTCGCCTGAACATGTTGCGATAGATAGACCTGTCCGATGGGATCATCCATTGGACAGCGATATGCTATCGCGCGACATCGGCTGGATGTTGGATCAGCATCCGTTTTCTTCGATGAATCCCGACCTATTCAATGCGAATTGCTCGATTGAAAATGTTTTGCGACACGACAGCCGAATCCTGAGATTCGAGCCGGGGGACATCGTGATCCGCGAGGGAGACTACGGCAGCAGCGCATTCTTGGTGCTGCGAGGATCGGTTCGCGCATTCTTAGAATCGTTATGGAGCTCGCGAGGCAAACCGTCCGAACAGAAATCCAAGGGCGGTTTTCTGGAGATGCTAGCCAGCAGATTTCGCCGGGCGACAGGGGCGGCAGCCAAGTCCGACGTGTCCGCCGCCAGCGTAAATGGGCGGTCTGGGGTGGACAAACGTAACGCCAACCGTCGTGTTGCTCGCGAATTCGAATCAAAAAGCAAGCATCCTGCACCGGTTCAGCGTATTGAATCGACA
>CAITIF010000132.1 GCA_903892365.1 uncultured Pirellula sp.
GGTATGACTCTTTGGGAGGGGATTTTACACTACAGCTTGAAGATGATGGCCAATTTGGATTCGAAATCGGCGGCGGATAATTCTGCTAAGAGAACTCGTTTTTGGCGAGAAGTTTCTCCGCTCAAAAGGTGGATTTGTGACTTGCGCAGACGCAATTCTTTCGCAAGTAATTCAATCACCGCTTCATTGGCTTTGCCATTTTCGGGTTTTGCAGTAACAGAAATTTTTAACGCGCCAGCTTGTTCGCCGCGAATCTCATTCTTTCGCCCACCCGGCTGAACTTGAAGGGGTACCACTATTCCCCGCGCATCTTCGGTCCACTCAATAGCCATTCGCAGGCTTCCTTCGCATCATCGAATCGACCTGAAGCACTCACGTGCGACCGTGAATCATTCAAAAAGGGCTGAACCAACACGAATCATGGTGGAGCCAGCTTCTATCGCAGCTTCAAAATCGCCACTCATGCCCATCGACAATTCGTTTAAGTTAGCGGTTGCATATTTCGCCTGCAACTTGTTTCGCAATTCTCGTAAGCGTTCAAAGTAAGGGCGTGCGGATTCATTGTCGGTTCCCAAGCCTGCCATGCCCATCAACCCGCAGAGTTCGATATGGGGTGAAGCAAGAGCTTTTTCCACAACGGCTTCTATCGAGTCTGGAGCTAACCCGGTCTTAGTTTCATCGCCGGAGATATTGATTTCGAGCAGGACTTTCAAGCGTAAGTTGACACGAGCTGCTTCACTTTCAAGTTCCAATAACAATCGTTCGCTATCAAGCGAATGCAAGAGATGCAACAAAGGCAGGGTTCGGCGGACTTTGTTACGTTGCATGTGACCGATAAAATGCCAACGCAAATTGGGGTCCGTCAACTCTTTGGCTTTGTCCCATAAATCTTGTGGTCGGCTTTCCGCCAGGTCGTGACAGCCCGATTCGAACAGTACCCGCGTTTCGGCAAGCGACGAGTATTTTGTTACGCCCAATAGTCGGACCGACTCCAGCGATCGTCCAGCGCGAGCGGCAGCAGTTGCCATCCGCTCGCGGACGCGTTCCAAATTATTTGCGATTCGAGATCGTAAAGCATCGTCACTTGTCACAAAATCACCTCGGGTGTGTCTTGCACGTCCCTACACACTACATATGGAATGAAAATTGTGGAGTGAGGCTGGCTTGTCTAGGTTTCGCTCGTTGAATCCGTTTCTTCTTCGTCATCCGAACCGCTGACTTCAATCAGGGAATCTGTGTTGCCCGTTTTGTAATCAAATGCACAGGCACAGAAGTCCGCTGCGGTATGACAGCCCAGGAAACTGCGTGGAACCGAGGTTCCCAATGAACGATAGAAGAGCCACTGCGCTCGATCTAATTGTAGTCGATAGCCAACTGCTACATCCGGAGAAACCAATTGTAGATTTTCGGCAACCGTTAAAGAACGCCATGTGAGCGGAACATTGAGGTGCTCACGACGAATCGCTAACGCAAGTGGAGCATAAAGGTTTTGGGACTCGGATTGATGCTGAATGCAGATCCAGCCATCTTCCACATTCACTTGATGGGCGGAAGGTTGGCGGCGCCATTCGCCGCTCGCCAGTGGCACCAGCAAAGCGTGACGTTTGCCTTCCGAAGTAAGCCAACACTCCCTCGTCTTGTCAGCATGCTCTACCTGATAGTCACCAGCCAGAGGCAACGTCGATTGGATTCGCCATTGCGCTTTGCGAGCACCGAGTAATGCGTCTGCTAACAGCACGATGCCTGTCTCGCGGATGAAGAGGATCTGACGTTGGATTTTGCAGTGCTCGTCACAATGAGCTTCCAATTCCAAATAATCCACATCGTCTTCCGAAAACCAGCAAACTTCTTGCCACGAGCTGGTAATCGGTAGCTCACGACCATCACACGATATAGTGCAACTCCATGGTCCAGCTACTAACGATTCACCTTTCATACCGACGATTTCGACCAACAAAGGGTCCACTGAATAATCGACAGCGATGCGTGATCCATGTGATTCCCAGTCACGTTGCATCACCCCCGCTTCACCATTGGTCCAGTAGGACGTGGCTGCGGTTTTTTTGCTGTTTGATTCAGTGGCTCCAGGAAGTAGTGCGGTCGAGCGTTTGGGTAAGCGGTTCGATAGCAATGCGCCCAGTGCTTTGGGACGCCCCGCAATGCGAAAAGCAGAGGCCCAAAAATCATCAAAGACCTCCCCCGCATATCCGCGATGAGGTGATAGTAGAAGTGAGCCATCTTTCCGTGTCCAACGCAGCGTTTCAAGCAATAGATTCGAAAAGCCTTTTTTGAAATCACTATCGTTCGAAATGGTACCGAGTTGATCAAACCAACCTAGGCTTCGAATGGTCACCGACATCGAAGCCCGCAATCGTCGACCACCACTTTGAATCCAAGCCGATGCATCCTCTTTCGCTGCAGATACAGTTTGTTGCAAGGATTGAAAGGCCGTTTCGCCCCAGCTCTTTCCTATGCGTGAATCATCGACCCAGGTCGAGAAAATCAGCGGAAGTTCAACGTGGGTTATCAACCAACTGATCATGTCAACATCTTCTGTCGGCAAACGATGCGCGAGTTCCAACGAATCGCACCAACCGTTGCGAACATTCTCGATCCATTCTGAGTCCAGATGCTGCAGCCATGGCCAACATGTGGCTAAGGCTGCTGCCCCCAACATGGTTTCGGCGTGCAGAGCGCGATGTGACGATTCTTGAAATACCCATTGCAATGCAGAAGTTGGAAGCGAATGTTCGCTTTCGAGAGAACGAGGCGTGCCTTCGTTATCAAGTACGATTTGAAGCGCGGCCAACATTTGCTCGAAACGTTGAACGCGAAGTGGGCTTAGGCCCCAACTAAATTGTTGTAAGCGAGTTAGTGTGGCTTGAGCCAGTTTTTTGGGAGTGGTTTCTGAAAGCAATCGGGTTCGAACATGGTCTGGAGAGATGTTCGTGGCACGGAGCCAGTCTGTTAAAGCGACATCGCGAGCGGGAGATGGCGTTTTTTCCACCTTGTGCTTCTTGGTCTTCTTACTCGGTTTTTCAGCGCGAGTGGAAGATTTTTCGAGTGGCTTATTTTCAATGGCCATAGGGCGTAGCTTTCTAGGTTTCCGGCGAAACTTCTCCATTACAAGTTCACCATTTTGCTGATTTTGCCTCTCCTATGCTAGCCCGGATGGGGCAGGCAGGGCTGCTTACCAACAACAATCAAGCGTATTACCGTCGATAATGAGCGACAGCACCTGGATAAATCGGAAACGCATGGACAATAGAGCAGTGGCTTAGCGGATCATTTGGTAATGGCCGTAATCGCGGTACAATGTTTGCTCAAGCAGGCCGCCGTTGGAATGGTCTTCAATGGTAATCAGATGATAACGCGTAAGGAATGAAAAGATGAAAAGAGATTTTTGGAGTGGTATCCCCACAAAACTGTGTGGCCTGCTGTTTGGGATGTTGTGCATGATCATAATTCCGCAAGAAACGGCATTCTCCCAAGAAACCACACCCGAGTCAGGTGAGGTCAAGCAAGAAGAGCAGAAAAGTGAGACTGAGGCGGAAGCGACGACCCCTGCTACCGAGGAATCGATGGCTTGGCCAAAACGCACCACGCTTGAACAAAAAGTGGCTCGCGTCTTTGGACCACCACCAGGGATGACTCGGTTAGCCAAAGATGCTCGTATCTGGCTTGATACCAAAAACAAACGTGTGGTTGTCGATGGTTATGTTGCCCTGCGTGTCGGACAACTTGAAATGTTCGCTTGCCCCGCCGGCACCAAGGAACATGAATCTGTCGTCGGGTTGCTCACTAAAGCTCAATATGTTCATGCTGCCTTATTGGCGATTGGAGCCAAGGCCGGAAGTCCTGTGAAATTTGAACCGAAATACACACCCGCCAATGGTTCCAAGATCAAGATCGAGATCTTGTACGTGGATGATAAAGGGGCCAAGAAACGAGTCGTCGCTCAAGATTGGGTTCGACAAGTTGGTTCTGAAAAGACGCTCGATATGGATTGGGTCTTTGCTGGTAGTGGAATGTGGAAAGATCCGGATACCGGAACGGAGCAATATCTAGCTGAAAGTGGTGATTTGATTTGTGTTTCCAATTTTACAACAGCAACTCTCGATCTACCTGTGCGTTCCAGTCAAGCCAATTCGTCGCTTATGTTCGCTGCATACACCGATCGAATTCCGCCAGAGCAAACGCCCGTTCGTTTGGTTTTGAGTATCAAGCCAGACGAAGAAGCGAAAGCGGAACCAGATGGGAATGCTACCGAAGCTCCTGCTACAGAAACACCCGCTTCAGATAAATAGGTGTCGCTTTTTCGCGACATTCCTGTAGTCGAATTGATCTGGATTTGTGGTGCGTTTTTGCGACTAAAGCCACGGGAAATAAATTTCCGTGGCTTTAAGTGCTTTCTAGGTAAGGGTTTATGGCTCTTGTTTTCGTTTGGCATGGGATTTGGCACGGAATTCGAATTAGTAGCCAATCATGACCCGGCCGCACCGCTCGAAACGTTCTCGAGCCAGCCCCAGTAAGCTGAAATCAGGGCCGAGGTCACCTCAAGCGAATTTTAGGGAGGACCAAAGCCATGAGGGGAATGATCCGATTACTAGTTGTCTTCGGCTTAGCCGGAATCTTTACCAACATCAGTTCTTTAGTTTATGCAGGAGAGTGGGATCGAGCTGTCGGACCTGCTCGAACGGTTGAAAATGCAGCTCGTGATTTGCGTCGTCGCATGGAACGAGTGGTCTCCAACCGCTACTCCATCGAACAAGCTGTTCGCCTTGAACGAACGGCTGGCGAAATGGTCAACCTGTTGCAGATCAATTCATCGCGACCAGGTGAAGTGAGTCATCTGCTCAATGAGCTGGAAGGACTGCATGCTCGTGTACAATCGGTCGTGTTGATCGAAACCAATCGACGCAATGATCATGCTTTGCGAGCTCAAGCCGATCATTTGGCTCGACGGATGACGGAGTTGCGATTGGCTTTGCGTCGCGTAACGGTCGACCCTTTGGATTGTGGTGTCGCTGGAGGTTTACCTTATAGCAGTCGTTATGGTGATCGTGACCGATTCGATTCGCGTTACGATTCGCGATTTGATTCACGTCATGACACTTGGCACGATTCACGTTTTGATTCACGATCAGGAGACGACTGGAATCGTCACTATGATGATTCGTGGCGAAACGAAACACGCTACTATCGCTCGACTCCAGGCGGACATGGCTACTATGGTGGTAACAACTTCGGATCCAACAGCAACGGATTTCAAGGTTCGGTTCAAACCAGAAATGGTCGTTACTCGATCAGTATCGGTCGATAATTGCAGAAAAAAGTAGGAGCCAATAGCAAGGATGCAACAACGATTTACGATTACATCAACTCTCCTCACATTTCCACTCGAAAAATCGAGTTGAGTACTGTCGTGGAGAGTTTCATTTCTTGGGAGCTCGAATGGTTAATTCTTGGGCACCTAGTCCCCAGTTTACTTCGGACTCTACAAAGGCTCTCACAGCGCATGCCCCTTTGGCTTCAGCGGGGATTTGGATCTCTGTTTCGAACGGTCCCGCTTTGA